>DASVTJ010000421.1:0-7102 GCA_036387635.1 Duganella sp. | reverse complement strand
CGGCGTCAAAGCGCGGCAGCATGACGCCGGCCCGCTTTAAACGCTGCCGTAGGCGTTAACCACGCGCCGTTCCGTGCCGGTCGAGTTGATCAGTTTGGACAGCTGCTCCATCCAAGGCATCGTCAAATCGCGGATGCGGCGGTCGGCGTTGAGCATCTGGCGGATCAATTCGATCTTGCGCTCGCGCTCGGCGCCGCGCATCGGCGCCGGCGCTTCCTGCTCGCGCAGCGACTGCACCTTGACGGCCACGCGCTCTTCGAGCAACACCAGCATGTCCCAATCGCTGCGGCTGGCGGCCTGGACCATTTGTTCGGTCAGGGCGGCCATGGCGGCGTACACGGATAAAATTTCTTGACTGGTCATCATGGATCAGGCGCTCGCGAGGTTGGGTTGTTTGATGCCGGTCACGGCAGGGGCGTCGGCGATCGCGTTCCAGGCGTCGCGCAACTCGATCAGCAAGCGCTGCACTTCTTCCACGATAGTGGCGTCGTTGGTGATGTTGGCCGTCACCAAGCGTCCGCTCATGTATTCGTACAGCGAGTCGAGTCCCTCGGCGATTTCGCCGCCGGCTTTTTTATCGAGCGCCGAGCGCAGGCCGCTGTCGATGATCATGATGGCCTTGGAGATAGACTTGCCCTTCTCGCCGATGTTGTTGCCCCGGATGGCGCTCAATGCCGTGTTCAGCGCCACCAGTGCGCCGTCGAACAGCATGACGATCAGCTTGTGGGGGCTGGCGGCGACCAC
The DNA here is from genome assembly GCA_036387635.1 of Duganella sp. GTDB lineage: Bacteria > Pseudomonadota > Gammaproteobacteria > Burkholderiales > Burkholderiaceae_D > Rugamonas. The sequence goes on along the minus strand of DASVTJ010000421.1, from coordinate 6,358 downwards.
GCCGGTTTCCATGCCGACCTTGGCATAGGCATGCACGCCGGTTTGTCGAGATCCAAACATACTTTGTCTCCTGTCTATGGGCTCGCGTTAGGCCTTGGCCATGGCAGCGAACTGCTGCGTCAAAAATGACGTCGTGGTGTTCATGCTCGAAATCATGGTGTCGAGCGCCGAATACTGCTTGCGGTAGCGCGCCTCGATGTCGACTAGGCGTACGCTGAAGGCGTCGCGCTGTTTGGTGAGGTCCTTGACCGTGTCGTTGAGGCCCTTGGTGCGGCTATTGATGGCGCCCGTGGCCCCGAGATAGCCGGTTGCCAGCGTGTTGAGCTGGTAAGCGTAGCCCTGTGAAAAGCCGAAGCTGCCGCGCGAGCCGACCGTGTCGCCGGCGACCGTCAGCTTCAGCCCTTCAATCGGCGCACCGGCGGCGCCGGTCAGCGTCTGGCCGTCGCCGGTGGCGGTGTAACCCCCGATAGTGCCGGCTACGTCCACGCCACCGACCGAGGCGCCGCTGCCGAACACTGCGGAGATGTCGCTGCCGGTGGCGTTGGCCACCGTGATGTTGGACTTCGAACCGTAGCGTGTCGACTCAAGTTTCAGCTTGCCATCGTCGCCGATGGTGGCCGCCACCGTGGCGCCGGCCGTCGAGAACGCGCTGACGCCATTGATGGACGATTGCAGCATCGTCGCCAGTTGCGATGGGTTGTACGATCCGGCCGGGATGGTGACGGTGGCGGTGTTGGCCAAGGTGGCCGGCACGGTGTCGTTGAGCGTGACAGTCCAGGTGGTATCGGCGTCGATCACGGTCTCGGGCGGTAGCACTGCGCTCCCTTGCAGCGCACCCTTGGTTGACAATTGGGTAATGTTGACGGGGTAGTCGCCAGCCTTGGTCTTGCCTGTGGAGCTGACAAACTTGACATCGGGATCAGTGCTGCGGCCAACGGCGGCGAACAGGCCGGCGATGTCGTTGTAATTAGTGTTGATTGCCTTTTGTAGTTTGGCGTTATCCAGCGTCAGCGTGCCGTCCTTCTGGAAGGCGATACCGATCTGGCCCAAATTGGTCAGGCTCGAGCCCTGCAGACCCGTGATCGAGCTGGATAATTGCCGCCGGATCGCCGACTGCAAGTTGCGCAGCGTCGAGTCGCCCAGCAGCGGGCCGCCGGCTTTGGTTTCGGGATTGTAGCCGCCCAGTGCGGTGATCTGGGTGTTGAGTTCGTTGTATGCCTTAACGAAGCCATTGACTGAGTTGGTCAGCGAAGCGGTGTCCTTGCTGACCGTCAAAGTCGAACTGCCCACCTTCAGCGCGCTGATCGACACGCCGGCGATGGCGCCGCTGATGCTCGTGCCGGCACTGGTGATATCGATGCCGTTGACCGTGCCCTTGGTATCGGAGGCGGCGGCTTTCTGGCTAAGGTTTTGCTGGCCGCCGGGGTCGTAGCCGAGCAAGCTCACCAGCGCAGGATCGGGCGGCTCGCCGCCGGCGCCCGCCAACGTGATCTTCATGGTCGAGCTTTGGCCGGTGGCGGTGGAAGTCAGTATCAGCCGGTTGGGCGTGGCGTTGGTGCCGGTCGAGCCGTCCGAGACGATGCTGGCCGTCACGCCGAACGCGCCCTTGTTGATGGCATCCATGATGCCTTGCAGCGAATTGTTGGAACTGTCGATCACGATGTTGCCGCTGGTGCGGTCGGAGTCGGCGGCGAAGCCGGCGCCCATGTACGCCCCGCCGGTGCCCGCAGTCAGGCCGGCACCGGTCGGATTGGTGCCGCCGACGGTGATCGGGCTGCCATCGGCCGACACCAGCGTGATCGCTCCTACCGCGGTGATGCTCGAACCGATGTTGGCCGCGCCAGGATTGCCGATGCCGCCGGTAACGGTGCCTGACACGGCTTCGGCGATGGCGATGTTGCTGCCGTCGGCGTTGGTGAACTGCAAGGTGCCGTCGGCGGCGCTGCCGGTGTAGGTGATGTTGGCGTCGGCCAGTGCGCGCGCGGTGGCGGTATTGCCCGTCAGCGCGGCGTCAATCGAGGCGGCCGTCACGCCACCGGCGGCGTCCGCAGCCACGTTCTCTCCCTGCAACGCGATCTCGACGCCGCCGACCGACAGCGAATAGGTGCCACCGCCGCTGGTGTCGACGTTGCCGAAGCTCGAAGCGCCGGCCGCGCCGAACAGGGTGGCGCTGGTCACGGTGGCCGAAGCCTTGGCCGATACCCCGGTGGTGGTGCTCTTGGCGTTGATGGCGTCGGCCAGCAAGCGCGCGCTGCGCGTGGTGCCGTCGGTGGCGATGGCCGTGTTGTTGATGCTCAGCGCGCCGGGCGTCAGGCCGCCGCTGCTCAGACTCGCCCCAAGCGCGGTGCCGGCGATGCCGAAGGTGCCGCCGCTGGCCGTGCCGAGCGAGAAATTGATGGTGGTCTTGGCGCCAAGACCAATGGCGGCCGTGGTCGATTTGTAGCCGCCAGACGCCAGCGTTTGCGATTGGGCGATCTGGGTGATGTTGACTCGGTACGAACCCGCCTGGGCGGCGCTGGTGGCACTGGCCGTGAAGATCGATGCGTCGCCGGGCGCCGTGGTCATGGTCTGGAAGCCGCTCATCGAACTCAGGCTCGATAGCGCGGACTGGAAGGTGCTCAACGCGCTTGACAGGTTGCCGAACGCCGATACCTGACCCAGATAGCTGGCGGATTTCTTGTCGAACTGTGCCAATGGCGCCGATTCAGCCACCATCAGCTTGCTGATGATTTCGCTGACCGGAAGATTCGAGCCGATGCCGGGGGATGAGATGGCCACGTGCGCTCCTAAGTAAAGCAATAATATAAGACAATATCGGCAGAATCAAACCGAACTTGAGAGGGGAGATTACCGGCCTGTTCTGACAAAGCGGCAAAAACAGGTGGTAATGGCGTCGCGCCGTGGCCCCTGGCCATTGTCAGCGCGCTGAGGAAGGCGCGGCATCGCCTCGCAAAAAGCAGGCCTGAAAGGAAGGAAAAGCGGCGCGCCCACGGCGCGGCCGCCTCATGCGGTTTGCTGAATCAGCAAACCGGCGGTGCTGGACTTCGATTCCAGCGCTTTGGCAATCTCCAGCGCTTCCGGGGTTGGAATCTGGCGCAATACTTCCTTGGTGGTCTGGTCGATTACTTTGACGACGGTGCGCTTGCTGTCATTGTCGATGGAAAACTCGAGGCCCTGCGACTTGTCCTGCGACGCTTTGTTCAGTCGCGACACGGCTTCCTTGAGCTGTTCGGCATTCGGCGCATTGGCCGGGCCTTTGACGGCGGTGGCCGTGTCGACTGCGATGGCGGGGGCGCGCGGCGCGCCGGCGGCGAGGGCGGCGTCGCTGCTGACAGGGGCACGATCTGCCGGGCGGGCCGAGGGGGCCGAACCGATGGTATCGATAGTCATGATGCTTCCTTTACGAAAAATCCCCGGCTGACGGAATCAGCCGGGGAACCTAGTCAGAGTATGGCGCCGGGCGGCGCCGGCTCAGTCCCGTAGCTTAACCACGCAACAGCGACAGCACGCCATTTGGCAGCGAGTTGGCCTGGGCCAGCATCGCGGTACCGGCCTGTTGCAGAATCTGGCCGCGCGTCAGCGACGCGGTTTCCTGCGCGAAGTCGGTATCCTGAATCCGGCTACGCGAAGCGGACAAGTTTTCCGTCGTCGTGTTCAGGTTGGCGATGGTCGAGGCGAAACGGTTCTGGATCGCACCGAGCGAAGCGCGGTTGCTGTTGATCTGGTTCAGCGCCGAATCGATAGTCGACAGGGCGGCGTTGGAGCCGGCCACCGTGCTGACGTCGATCTTGGACACCGACTGCAGTTCCGAACCGGCCGATGTGGCGACGATATCGGAAGCGGTCGAGGCGACGGTGAAGCCGCTGTCCGACGAGAACTTCAGGCTGCCGCCGACGGTCGCTTGCGCGCCACCGGTTGCCGCACCGGCGCCGATCGCGGCCACGTTGCCCTCGACGGCGGCGGTGGCGCCGCTCGCTGGTTTGTCGGCGCCGCGCAGGCTGGCGCCCGACAGCGAGTCGACATTAGTGCCGGAAACGACGTTGGTGTTGGTGATCTGGATGTCCGCACCGGATGAGTTCGCCAGTTGGATTTCCTTGTTGCCGGAAGTCGCATTGGTCTTGATCGTTGCGCTAACACCGGTGGTACCGACCTGGGCGTTAATCGCCTGTGCCAGTGCCGACAGATCGCCGCCCTTGACGTTGGCCGAAATGGTCACGGCGGTCGAGTTGGCGTCGTTCTCTACCGAGTTGTCGCCACGCAGCTGGAACTGTACCGAGCCATCAGCGATCTTGGCGCCGGCGGCGCCGGAGATGGTGGCGGTGGTGGTGGCCTCGGCTTTGACACCGCTTGAATTTGCCAGCGCGTTGACGGTGGCGGCAATTTTCTTGGCGCTTTGACCGGCTTCGACCTTGACCACGGTGCTGGTGCCGGTGCCCGAGGTGAACGTCATGTCTTGCTGAGCGATTACGTTGGCGCCGGTAGCGCTCGACGACGACGAGTTGGTAGCGGTGCCGTCCATGACCGACTTCATCGTGTTGTTGCCGATATCGGTGGCGCGGGCCGACTGCACACCAACGTTGATGGTCTGGTTGGCGTTGGCGCCGACTTGGAACTGAGCCGAGGTCAGCGAGCCGTCCAGCACGTTCTGGCCGTTGAACTGGGTGGTATTGGCGACGCGGTCCAGTTCTTGCGACAGCGACGATACTTCGTTCTGGATCGATTTACGGTCCGAATCGGAGTTGGTGCCGTTGGCGGACTGTACTGCCAGTTCGCGGATACGTTGCAGCAGATCGCCAGCAGTGCTCAAGCCACCCTCGGCCGTCTGAGCCAGCGAGATACCGTCGTTGGCGTTACGTGCGGCCGTTTGGTTACCGCGAATTTGCGACGTGAAGCGCTCGGAAATGGCCAGACCGGCGGCGTCGTCCTTGGCGCTGTTGATGCGCAGACCCGACGACAAACGCTGCAGCGAGGTCGACAGCGAAGTTTGCGAGGTGCTCAGGTTACGTTGCGAATTCAGCGATGCGATGTTGCTATTGATGACTTGTGCCATGATGATTCTCCAGATTACTTCGATTTGGGCTAGATGCTCATTTCACTTTGGTCTGTCTCCACATTCCGAGACAATCAAACCGCTGTTGTAATGATTAACGGTTGCCCTGCGGGAAGCTTTAGGGCGGGAAACAGAATGATTTGTGAGGTTTCCGTCTCAAGTTCGTCCGCCGGGCGCGTCTAAACGACCGCGAATCGGCAATCTTTAGGGCGAAAATAATTATTTTTCGCCGTAAATAAGCTAAAAATAGAGGAAAAAAAGCCCGGCGAAGGCCGGGCTGGGGTGGTATCGACGGGCGGGGGCTGCCCGTTTGTGGTCAATTCGACCAGCATCGACCACTACTCGGCGGTCACCACCCGGTTCTTGCCGGTCTGTTTGGCAGTGTACATCGCTTTGTCGGCGCGCTTGACCAGTTCGGTCTGCTCCTCGTTGGGACGGCGCAACGCCACCCCGGCCGAGAACGTGATCAGGACCTTCTCGTTATCGTGCAGGAAGAAGTGCTTGGTCAATTCGCGCTGCAGCCGCGTCATCGTCGTTGCGGCCGCCTCGGCCGAGGTTTCCGGCATCAGGATCAAAAATTCCTCGCCGCCGAAGCGAGCGATCACGTCCATCGAGCGCAACGTGTCCTTGACGATCTTGACCAAATGTTTCAAGGCGGCGTCGCCGGCGATGTGGCCGTAGGTGTCGTTGAGCTTTTTGAAGTCGTCCAGGTCGAGGATGGCGATGCACAGCGGCGTGCCGCGGCGGTCGGCGCGGGCGGTCTCGCGCTCGAAGACGTCGTCCAGGCCCCGGCGGTTGAGGCTGCCGGTCAGCTGGTCTTCGCGCACCAGCTCGCTTAAATGCTGCAGCTTGGCCTCGAGCGTGTGGATGCGCGACTCGGCGTCCTGCACCTCCTGGCGCGCCAGCACCATCTTGTCGCGCGCCTTGAGCGCTTCGCTTTGCACCAGCCGCGTTTCCTTGAGCACCTCGTCGAGAATGCTGTTGAGCTCGGAAATGTTGTCGGCCTTGCTGATCTTTTCCGAATAGCCGCCGATCTTTTCGTGGAAGTCGCCGGTCGACGCGGCCACCTGGCCGAGGCGGTCGATGAAGGTCATCATCATGTTCTTGACGGTGAGCTTGACGTCCGACAAGCTGTGCTTGAGCTGGCCCTGCTTATAGATCACCTCTTTCAGGCTGCGCGTGGCTTCCTCGAGCGCGCGCACGTCGAGCGGGCCGGCGATCAGGTTTTGCACCGATTCGATCTGGCCGCGCAGCCAGCTGTCGTCGTCGAGCAGTTCGCTGACGTTTTCCAGCAGCAGCTTGAACAGG
>DASVTJ010000420.1:0-5116 GCA_036387635.1 Duganella sp. | reverse complement strand
GTGAGCGCCGAGAAACCGGCAACGTCAAGTAGAGGAGGGAATGCGGAACAAAGCCGGCGCGCCCGTCACCGGAGGGGAGGGCGCAAACCGAACTTAGCCTATCACAAACAGCGGTTGACCGAATTCGACCGGCTGGCCGTTCTCGACCAGGATCTGGGTGATCGTGCCGGACTTGTCGGCATCGATTTCATTCAGCAGCTTCATCGCTTCGATGATGCACAGGGTGTCGCCTTCCTTGACGATGGCGCCCACTTCCACGTACGCGGCCGAACCGGGCGCCGACGAACGGTAGAACGTGCCGACCATCGGCGACTTGACGATGTGGCCGGTTGGCTCGGCGGGAACCACCGGTGCGGCCACGGGCGCGGCGGCCGGTGCGGGAGCTGCGTGGTACTGCGGCTGCATGCCTTGAGGCTGCATCATCACCATCTGGTTTTGCGGCATGGCGGATGACTTGACGATGCGTACTTTGCTCTCGCCTTCGGTCACTTCGAGCTCGGCGATGTCCGATTCCGCGACCAAATCAATCAAGGTCTTCAGCTTGCGTAGATCCATGTAACCCCCGGAAAATCTTTGTTATGTAAGTGTGAACGGCGCCGCCTCTTGGGCGAAACCGCGCGAAGTCGTAAATAGTTGCGCGCAGATCGCGTAGATTAACGCTTTTTAAGGATGAAGTCGATGGCAAACCGATATCCTTCGATACCCAGTCCGCAGATCGTCCCCAGCGCGATCGCGCTCAGGAATGAGTGGTGGCGAAACGACTCGCGCTGATAAATATTCGAGATATGCACTTCCACAAACGGAATGGCGACCCCGGCCAGCGCGTCGCGCAGGGCGACGCTGGTATGGGTCAGGCCGCCCGGATTGATGACGATGGCGTCGATGCCTTCGCCCCGGGCGGCGTGGATGCGATCGATCAGCGCCCCCTCGTGGTTACTCTGAAAACACGACAACGTGGCGCCACCCGCCAAGGCCTGCGCCTGCGCGGCCGCTTCGACATCCGCCAAAGTATTGGCGCCGTACACCTCTGGCTCCCGGGTGCCCAATAAGTTCAGGTTGGGACCGTTGAGCAGTAGGAGGTTTTTTGCCATGTTTCTAGACCGTTTTCCGCGAAAGTTCCGCATTTTGCCGCCAAGCGCCGGCATTGGCAAGAGAAAAAATCTTGTGCATCGTCTAACGGCGCACGTTGCGGAGTTGTTAAAGAGTTGCCAAGTCCTTGCGCAGCTCGTCGAACTTCAAACGACCCAGGTACGTCTTCTTGACCTGGCCGTCGGCGCCGATCAGCACGGTGTACGGCAAGCCGCCGCCGGTATTGCCGAATTGGCGCGACAGTTCGGTACCGCTCATGCCGGCCACCAGCACCGGATAGGTGATTTTCAGCTTGTTGCTAAATTCGGCGATATTGGTCGGGGAATCGATGCCGATGCCGATAACGTGCAGCTTCTTGCCTAATTCGCCGGCCGCCAGCTCGGACAGTTCTGGCATCTCCTGCACGCACGGCGCGCACCACGGCGCCCAGAAATTAACCAGCATCGCCTTGCCCTTGTATTGCGCCAATGCGATCGGCGCGCCTTTGGCGTCGGGCAGCGTTTGCGCGTACAGGGCGCCAACCGGGCCGGTCACGCCGGCCGGCGCCGTGGTGGTCAGCGGCGCGGAATTTTGTTTGTTGAAACCGACCCAGGCGCCGGAGGCGGCAAACAGGATCGCCACGCCGAGATACGCGGCCAAGTGTTTTTTATTCATGATCAGGGTTTTCGTAAAGATGGTCGGAGCCGCCGTCGGGGCCGCTGTCCTGGGTGCTACTAATTAGTAGGGCGCGTACGGCGGCGATGTCGGCGCGCAGTTGCTTGCCGTCCCCGCGGTTTTTCACGGCGCCGCGCAAATCGTCGAGCTCATATAAAGCCGCGTGCACGCCTTCCTTGTGCCACATGAAGCTGACCGTTTCGACGACACCGTAACGCGGCCCTTTGAAATGCGGCGTCTCGGAGATGTCGATTTGGACATTGCGGTTCAGCAGGAAGATTTCCACTTCCTTGGCGCTGTCGGCGAACAGCTGCAAATGGATGTCGTCGTGCGGGCCGGCTGTGCCGTTCAGGACCGCGCCGGTCAGGAACGGATTGAACGCGGCCAGGCCCTCCATGATTTCGACCGCCAGGGTGCGCAGCCGGAACACGCGCGCCGGTTGCGTGTCCGCATGGAACAGCGACTGATAAATGCGCACCTCGGCTTCGATCTGCGCGTTGTCGGGCAATACGTTCAACGGCGGCTGGGTGTCGCCGAGGATTTGCTTGGCGGCCTTGCGTTTGGCGCTGCCGTAGTCGGCGCCATCCTGAGCGATCAGGCGCGCGGCGGCGGCGGCGATCTCGGCGCGCAGCAGCTGGACTTCTTCGATAACATTCGGCGTCATGGACGAGATAATACTCTGAACCGGGAATTCGGCGGCGGCTCAGGTAAAATCGCGTATTCACTTGTGCGGACACGACCTGTAACACACCATGCATATTCATATACTCGGCATTTGCGGCACCTTCATGGGCGGCCTGGCGGTTCTGGCGAAAGAGGCGGGCCACCGCGTGACCGGCTGCGACGCCAACGTCTATCCGCCGATGAGCACGCAGCTGGAAGCCCAGGGCATCGAATTGATCCAGGGCTTCGGCCCCGAGCAGACCGCGTTGAATCCCGACCTGTACGTGATCGGCAACGTCGTCTCGCGCGGCAATCCGCTGATCGAGGAAATCCTCAATCGCGGCCTGCCGTACACGTCCGGTCCGCAGTGGATGGGCGAGCATATATTGAGGGACCGCTGGGTGCTGGCCGTGGCCGGCACGCACGGCAAGACCACCACCTCGGCGATGCTGACGTGGATACTCGAAGACGCCGGATACGCGCCCGGCTTCCTGATCGGCGGCGTGCCGATGAACTTTGGCGTGTCGGCCCGCATCCAGGGCAGCAAGGTGAACGGCGATTCGATCTTTTTCGTCATCGAGGCCGACGAGTACGACACCGCCTTCTTCGACAAGCGCAGCAAGTTCGTCCACTATCACGCCAAGACCGCGATCCTGAACAACCTCGAATACGATCACGCCGACATCTTCCCCGACCTGGGCGCCATCGAGACGCAATTCCACCATCTGGTGCGCACGGTGCCGGGCATCGGCCGTGTCATCTTTAATGGCGACGAGGCGTCGCTGCAGCGCGTGCTCAAGCGCGGCTGCTGGAGCGAGCGGGAAAGCTTTGGCGGCCTTAGCGAAACCCAGGGCACCGATTGGGCGATGAACGAATACGATGACGGCAGCTTCGACGTGATGTTCCGTGGCGAAGTGGCCGGCAAGGTCGAATGGCAGCTGACGGGCAGGCACAATCGCGCCAACGCGCTGGCCGCGATTGCCGCCGCCCGCCACGTCGGCGTGCCGATCACGCAGGCGGCCAAGTCGCTGGCGACGTTCGAAAACGTCAAGCGCCGCATGGAAGTGCGGGGCGTGGTCGATAACATCACCGTATTCGACGACTTCGCCCACCATCCGACCGCGATCGCCACCACCGTCGGCGGCCTGCGGCAAAAGGTTAGCAAAGAATCGCGCATCGTGGCCGTGCTCGAGCCGCGCTCGAACACGATGAAGCTGGGCGCGATGAAGGACGCGTTGCCGGGCAGTCTGGCCGACGCCGACCTGGTGTTCGGCTACGGCAGCGAGCAGTCGCTGGGCTGGAGTTTGGGCGCCGCGCTGGCGCCGCTGGGCGACATCGCCAGCGCTTACGAGGATATCGACGCGCTGGTGGCGGCCATCGCCAAGGCGGCGCGGCCGGGCGACCAGATCATTGTGATGAGCAACGGTGGCTTCGGCGGCGTGCACGCCAAAATCCTGGAAGCGCTGGCCCGATGATTCTCTACCTGCACGGATTCCGTTCGTCGCCGAAGTCGATGAAGGGGCGCGTGATCAGCGAGCGCATGGCCGCGCTGGGGCTGGCCGATCAATTGATCTGTCCGCAACTACCGGCCTCGCCGAAACTGGCGATGGAATTGGCGCTCTCTCTAATAGAACGCATTCCGGCCGATCGGCGCGCCGACGAACTGAGCATCATCGGCTCGTCGCTGGGCGGCTACTACGCCACCTGGCTGGCCGAGCGCATCGGCTGCCGCGCCGTGCTGCTCAATCCGGCCATCGTGCCGTTGCAGGATCTGGACAAACATGTCGGCGTGACCACGCAGTTCCATTCCGACGAGCCGTTCGAGTTCAAGCGCGAATATATCGACGAGCTGCGCGCGCTGGCGGTCGATCCGATCACCCGGCCCGAGCGCTATTTCCTGATCGCCGCCACCGGCGACGAAGTGCTGGACTATCGCGACATGGTCAAGCATTATGCGGGCGCGCGCCAGCACGTGATCGACGGTAGCGATCACAGCATTTCCGAATTCCCCGACCATGTGGATGCGGTGCTGGCGTTTTGCGGCGTCGAGGCCGTCCGTTGACGGGGGCGTCGCTGCGGCGCACGCAATGGCATCCGCACGCGCTGGCACTGAACGCGCCGCCGCCGTTGCGCGCGTGGCTGATGGAAGGCGGTTCGCTGACCGCCAGGCTCAAGGCGCATAGCGAAACTTTCCGTGTGCAGTGCCTGCATCAGCATACCGCGCGCTGCCTGTCCGACGAGGCCGCCGCGATCGGCATGCACCGTCCCGGGCGCGTGTGGGAGAGGGAGGTGCTGCTGCGGTGTGATAATACGCCCGTGGTGTTCGCGCACACCGTGGTGCCGATGTCGGCCACGGCCGCCGATTGGCCATTATTTAGCGCGCTGGGCGAGCGCTCGTTGGGAACCACCTTGTTTGGCGACCCGACGGTGCGGCGCGGCGTGTTGGAATTTGCAAGATTGCGGGAAGGGCATCCATTGGCGCAACGCGCGATGGCGGCGCTGGAACGCAATCGGATCGCGCGCCCGCAAGCGCGCATATTATATGCACGGCGCTGTTTATATCGGCGCCGTCAGGGTACTCTGCTGGTCACGGAAGTGTTTCTGCCTTCCGTGCTGGACCTGAAACAACAGCGCAGTCATAACGAATAAACAACGAACAGAAGCGAGCAATGAATCTATTTTTCGAAGAATCCGGCGATTTCAAGGTCGG
>DASVTJ010000419.1:0-4947 GCA_036387635.1 Duganella sp. | reverse complement strand
CTTGAGCCACGGCGCGCTCTTGACGATCGGTATCACTTTGTCGCGCGGGTACTTGCCGTAGATCTCGGACGAGTTGGCTTCCTTGCTCATCGAGTTCATCGCGTCGAGCACCGACCATGGCGAGTTGATGATCAGCGAATTAACCATCGAGTCGCCGGTCAGCGCGAACAGCGCCGGATTGGCCGGGCGGTGCGCGGTGGTCGAGCGGATCTGGACGAACACCAGCGCCACCAGCAGCGGCCACACCAGCAGCAGCTTGAGCGGACGCCAGATGACGGCGTTGGCCGAGGCGGCCTTGAGCAGCTGGTAGATAAACAGGCTGAGCAGGATCGTGCAGGCGACGCCCAGCACCAGCGCGATGCGGAAGCCGTTCCACAAGGTGGCGATGACTTCGTGCGGATAGGACAGATATTCAATGAACAACCGATTCGGGCGCACATCGAACTGCATGATGAACTGCGGCGACGACACCTCCATGAATACGATGAAGATCAACGTCAGCGTCGCCCAGCCGACCGTGAACAAGCGCCACAGCTTGTGCGTTTTTTTGTGGGCCAGCAGCGGCGCCAGCACCAGCGGGACAACCAGGAAATAGCCCAGCAGGATCAAATCGGCGCGCACGCCCTGGACGAAAATCTTGAAAGGAATGCCGGTGGCGGCCACCCTGCCCCACTGCCAGGCCACCAGCCCGGCGCGCGACAGCGAAAAAATCGCCAGGCCCAGCAGCAACATTTGCACCAGCGTGGCATAGGGGCCGGCCCACAGGGTCATCCTTTCGAGCGCGGCGCCGGCCTTGCCGGCGAGCTTGCCCAGGAAGTTATTCGAACGTGGTTGCGATGATGTCGACATGATCGTTTTTGGCCCGCGCGTTAGTCGGCGCGCATGTCAGGATGCGACGCCAGGTACTGTGGCGCGCCGGCGCCGGCGCTCAGCAGCCAGGCGGTCAACAGCATGAACACCAGCAGCATCGCGAACAGCGTCGACACGCGGCGGCTGTCGGCCGACGGCGCGAACACCGGCGCCTTGCCGTAGCCGACACCCATGTAGTACGCGGCCACCACGGTGACCAGGTAATGCACGGCGCCGAACATTTCGCCCAGCTCGCCTTTGCGCGGATGGTCGATGACCAGGTGCGACAGCGCGACCAGACCGATGTAGATGACCGACGCCGACAGCGGCGGCAGGTACAGGCCGAACTTTTCGACGAAGTCCCGCACGCCCGGGCGCTTGCGCGCCAACAGCGGCAAGATGATGTTGTGCGTCAGGCCGACAATGGCGATGACCTTCAGCAGGATGACTTTGTGCAGGCTGGCATTGCCGATCGCCAGATTATGCAGATTGGTTTCCGACTGGCGGTTATTCGCGAGGAAATATTCCGGCGTGACAGTGTGCAAGATGCGCTGGAACCAGCTGATTTCCTCCAGCGCCGCCAGCGCCACCAGCGCTGCCAGGCCGACGAACGCCAGCAGTTGCAGGTTGATCTTTGGCGTGCGCTGCCATTGCTCGACCGCGAGGAAGGCAAGCAGACCCGAGGTGACCGCGAAGCACAGGAACTGCATCCATTCGACGATGCCGTCTTCCACCAGCAAACGCCACAGCAATGCCGAATCGTGCTGCCATAGAATGGCCAGCGCCATGATGAAGACGTTGATGACGACGCCGACGGCGATCACCGGATGAACGTACCACTTGTTCGAAACCATGCATTACTCCAGGACTAATTAAATTTGTTCGTTGGCGGCCGCGTGGGCGAGCGCCGGTTCGGGTAGCGGCGTGGTGGCGGGCGTCGGCGCGGCGTGTGGCGACAGCTGGGCGGCTTTGCGCGCGGAGCGTTGGCGCACGGCGGCGACCACCACGGAACCGAGCGCCCACGACCACAGCAGCGGGTCGAGCAGCGCGTCCCACAGGTTGCCCGATGGCAGACGCAGCAGCGAATACGGCAGCACGCCGATCAGCACGGCGGCGGCGGTGTTGGGGGCGTGGCCGCGGACGATGGCGAACGCGCTGGCACAGGCCGCGGCGCAGGCGAGCAGCGGCGCGAAGCCGGCGCCGAAGCCGGCAGCGTACCAGCCCAGGGCCAGCAAGCCGAACGCGTCGAGATACAGCACCAGGCCGGCGGCCGCCAGTGCCAGCGCGAGCCCCGCCGGCATGGCGAAGCGCGCGCTGCGCCCGTGCCAGCGCGCGACCAGCGACACCACGCTGAAGCCGACCAGCAAACCGCTCGGATATTGGAATACCAGGGTCAGCCAGTAGGCCGGCGATGCCGCGCCGGGCAGCGCCATCAGGATCACCAACGCCGTGACGACAATGACGGTGGCGCGGCGCGCACGGTCGGCGCCGTCCACGCCGTCCATGCCGTACGCTGCCGTCGACGGCGTCGACAGCTTCGCAATCTTCGACATTCCCGTGATTTTCGAAAAAACCGCCGGCAGGATCGCCAGCAGCATGGCGGCCGCGACCAGCGCCCAGGCCAGCCGCCCGTAGACGATCTGCAGGGCCAGATCAGGCAAACTCATAACAAGTCCTTGTCCAGATTGATTTTCAAACGGTGATGCGCGATCGCGCGCCGCTGGTAGGTATAGGTGATATGCAATTCGTCGCCGACCTGGTACATGGCCGGATACGAGAATTCGTCGCCGGGCTGGCCGCTGACAATGTCGGTCAACGGCTTCCACGTGTGGGCGTCGCTCGACACCGACAGCGACAACGTGCTGCGCGCCATGCCGCTGCCGCTGCCGTCGTTGCGCAGCATCAGGAAGCTGCCGTTGCTTAAGCGCAGCACGGCCAGCGCCGTGCCCTCGTTGGCCATCGGGGTGGCGTCCATGTCCTCCCAGCTGTTGCCGCCGTCGCGGCTGAACGCCTGCTGCACGCGGCGCTCCTCGCCGGCGTCGCGCATCCACGCGCGCACCTCGGTGGCCGACACCGGCATCAAGGTCGGCTGCAACGACTGCGTGCGGGCGCCGATGCGCGTCAGGCGCCGGGGCGTGCCGTCGGCGTCGAAGGCCATCAGCATCGGGTATTTGTTGCCGATTTCAAAATAGGCCGGTAGCCACCAGCCGCCGTCGGCCAGGCCGATCGGTGCTGAGCGCACCAGCGAGCTGGTATTAAATACCGGCGACATCGGCAACACGCGGCGCACCTGGAACGAGGCGCCCTGGTCGTGCGACGCCAGCTGCACCACGCGCGACGCCGCCCAGCCGCCCAGGCCGGTTGTCACCACGTACAGGTGGACGGTGCCGTCGGCGCCGGTCCACGCCACCGGATTGCCGATGCGGCGCACGCCAAAGCCGAGCACCTTGCCGAGCGAAGCGCGGCTGGCCACCTCCCAGTTGTCGCTCCAGCGACCGTGCGACCAGCGCGACGCATAGACTTTGACGTCGGGGCCGCTTTCGCGGCTGCCGGCCCACCAGAAGGCGATCAGGTCGCTGCCAGGCAGACTCGCCAGCGCGCTTGCGTGCGCCGACGGCACGCCTTTCGGCATCGGAATCAGGGCGCGGGAGAGTTCGGTCAGGGTGATGGAGTGCGGCGCGGCGGCGGCGATGGCGGTCGGCTGTTCGTCATGCTGCGTCGAGCGCGACCAGCGCCACGCCTCGGCCGCCGCCGTGGAGGCCACGGCAAGTATGCAGGCCAGCAAAACCGCACGGCTGGCGCGCTGTAAAGGTGGGCGCGAAGCTCCCATTCCGTCTCCAAGAGATCGGGACACGAAGGAAGCACTTGCAATGATCCTCTTGCCCAAGTATTAAGTATCAACAACTAGCCACGCGCAAGCCTCGGCAAACAGTGCTCACTACCATCTTTTGCCGGGGACCGCCTTGACGAATCCGGTATCGTACATGAAAAACTGAAAGATATGTTAGGCGGGGGCACTTCCCAGGCACGTAAATGCAGTCTGATGGAACACCCAACCCTTGAGCCAGCGCAACAACGACCGTTTCAAGCGAATCGCACTTGTAAAATAGTAATTTCTAGGGTGTAATCTTGCTTGGATTGTATCTATCTAGTCAGGTGCTGGAGTCGCCGGCGCCGCGTATCGGGAATGGAAGTCACATGTCAGAAACGGTTTCATCACAGACGAGCGCGTCCGACCCGCTGGCCCTGCTCTCCGGCTTTACGCAAAGCACCCGCATACTTAAACTGACCACGCCGCTCGGCGCCGACGTCCTGCTGGCCGAATGCGTACGCGGCGAGGAAGGCATCGGCACCTTTTACAGCTTTAAGATCGCCGCGCTGTCGACCGACGCCGCCATCCCGCTCAAATCGCTGATCGGCCAACCGGTGCTGCTCGAACTGATGACCGCCGCCAGTCGCGACGCGTTGCGCCCGTTCCACGGCCACGTCGTCGCCATCGAGATGGCCGGCGCCAACGGTGGCTTTGCCCGCTACAATTTGACCGTCGAACCGTGGACTTCGTTCCTCGGCCGTGGCCGCGACAGCCGCATTTTTCAAGACATGACGGTGTTCGACATCCTCGACACGGTGTTTAACGCTTATCAAGGCCAAGGCAAGCTGGCGCCGGCGTGGCGCTTCGACATCGTCGAGCGCGAAATCTATCCCAAGCGCAGCATCACCACGCAGTACCAGGAAAGCGACCTCGCCTTCGCCGAACGCTTGATGCACGAGGAAGGATTGTTTCATTATTTCGAGCATACCGGCGACGCCGCCAGTCCAGGTTTGGGCAACCACACCATGGTGATCGCCGACCACAACGGCACCTTCCAGCCGAACGCGCAAGCCAGCATCGCCTTCAGCCAGCCCGGCGCGACGATGACACAGGACACGCTGGACCGCTGGCGTACCGAGCTGCGTCTGCGCACCAACGCCATCGAGCTGAGCAGCTGGGACTACCGCTCGCTCGATACCCGCCCGGTCGGCGCCGCCAGCGCCGACACCGGCGATAATTCGCCGCTGGTCAGCCGCGACACGCCGGGGGCTTATGCCTACCAGTCG
>DASVTJ010000418.1:0-6070 GCA_036387635.1 Duganella sp. | reverse complement strand
GCCGCCGTGTCGGACGCGATTCGCCGTTCGCGCGCCGGCCTGTCCGATCCGAACCGTCCGTATGGCTCGTTCATGTTCCTGGGGCCGACGGGCGTCGGCAAGACCGAGCTGTCGAAGGCGCTGGCCGGCTTCCTGTTCGATACCGAGGAATCGATGATCCGCATCGACATGAGTGAATTCATGGAGAAGCATTCGGTCGCGCGGCTGATCGGCGCGCCGCCGGGTTACGTGGGCTACGACGAAGGCGGCTACCTGACCGAGGCCGTGCGCCGCAAGCCGTACAGCGTGATTCTGCTCGACGAGGTGGAGAAGGCCCATCCGGACGTGTTCAACGTGCTGTTGCAGGCGCTCGACGACGGCCGCATGACCGATGGCCAGGGCCGCACGGTGGACTTCAAGAACACCGTCATCATCATGACGTCCAACCTCGGTTCGCACAAGATCCAGGCGATGGAGGAGTCGGACCCCGGCGTCGTCAAGCTGGCGGTGATGGCCGAGGTGCGCTCACACTTCCGGCCGGAGTTCATCAACCGCATCGATGAAATCGTCGTGTTCCATGGCCTCGACGAGAAGAACATCGGCGCCATCGCCAAGATCCAGCTGGCGATCCTGGAGCGGCGTCTGGCCAAGATGGAGATGACGTTGACGATGAGCGACGCGGCGCTGCACAAGATCGCCGAAGCGGGCTACGATCCGGTGTACGGCGCGCGGCCGCTGAAGCGGGCGATCCAGCAGCAGATCGAGAATCCGCTGTCGAAGTTGATCCTGCAAGGCCGCTTCGGTCCGAAGGACACGATCCACATCGACGTCGACAACGGCGAGCTGGCGTTCCGCCAGGCGGCGGCTTAGCGCGCTAGCGCTGGTCGAAGAAGGCCGACGGGCTGTTGCCGAAGGTCTTCTTGAACATCGCCGAAAACGCCGACTGGCTGGCGTAGCCCAATTCGGCGGCCACCTGCGACAACGGCACGCCGCGCGCGATCAAGGGCGCGGCGTGCGCCAGCCGCACCTGCTGGCGCCACTGTACGAAACCCATCCCCAATTCACGCTCGAACAGCCGGGTCAAGGTGCGGTCCGAGGCGCCGACCTGGCCGGCCCACTGCTGCAACGTCAGCTCGGCGCCGGGATCGGCGATCAGCGCATCGCACAGCGCCTTGAGCCGCTTGTCGACCGGCAGCGGCACCCGGATCGGGCGCACCGCGCAACGCGGCAGTTCATCCAATATCATCTCCGCCAACAAATGCTCGCGGTTGGATTGCTCATGCCGGTCGTGTTGTTCGAGCGTGGCGATCAACTCCCGTAGCAAACTGGAGACCTCCAGCACCTTGCATTCAGCGCCGGGGAAGGGCGAGCGGCTCGCGTGCACGCACAACGGCCGCAGGCGGGTCGGCTCCAGCACCGTGACGGCGTGCACCACGTCGGGCGCGATCCAGATCGCCCGTTGCGGCGGCACGATCCAGCTGCTGTTATTGGCGGTCACACGCATCACGCCCTGCATAGCGTAGGTGAACTGGCCCCACGGATGGTGGTGCGACAGCAGGTTTGCGTCGGCCGGCAGGTCGCGGCCGGACATCGTCAGCGGGCGTTCCGGCGTTGGATAATCGGAATTCCAGTGGAATTGCGTGTGGGTGACGATGGGAATGGGCATGGACTCGTCCTGATGGCGCAAATGCGATAAATGTTGTCGCTCTATCTTAAACCAGACTCTTGGCGATTGCTTACAATATCTACAACAATCGACGGAGGAGAGCTGGATGAGTGAAACGACACTGCTGCGCCAGGATGCCAAGGTGATCACCCTGGTCGGGCTGGCGCACGGAACCTCCCATTTTTATCACGTGATTTTGGCGGCGCTGATCCCCTGGCTCAAGCCGGAATTCAATCTGAGTTACGCGCAGCTTGGTTTGCTGATGACGATGTTCTTTGCCATCTCCGGCGTCGGGCAGGCGATGGCCGGCTTTGTGGTAGACCGTTTCGGCGCGCGTGCCGTGTTGTTCACCGGCATCGCGTTGCTGGGAATGTCGGCGGTGCTGCTGGCCGGCGCCCACAGCTACCCGCAATTGATGGCCGGCGCGTTCCTGGCCGGTTGCGGCAACTGCGTGTTTCATCCGGCCGATTACACCTTGCTCAACCAGCGCGTGTCCAAGGCGCGGCTGGCGCACGGTTTTTCGGTGCATGGCATCAGCGGCAATATCGGCTGGGCGCTGTCGCCGTTGTTCCTGACATTTGTTGCCGGACGCACCGATTGGCGCACCGCGCTGCTGAGCGCGTCGTTGTTGCCGCTGGTCGTGCTGGGGCTGCTGGTGTGGAACCGCCACGCGCTGCGGCCGGCGCCGCTGGCCGCGCCGGCGGCGGCGCCGGTGGCGGGCGTCAAGGCCGTCGGCGCGCTCGATTTCCTGCGCCTGAAAGTGGTATGGATGTGCTTTGGCTTCTTCCTGATCTCCGCCGTCGCGCTGGCCGGCATCCAGACCTTCGCCGCCACCAGCCTGGTCAGCCTGTACGGCATGTCGCTGCAATGGGCGACGTCGGCCTATACTTGCTTCATGTTCGCGTCGGCGGCGGGCATGCTGTACGGCGGCTTCCTCGGCGCCGGCAGCCGGCATCACGACCGCATCATCATGCTGGCGTTCGCCAGCGCGGCGGTGCTGGCGCTGGTGCTCGCCGCCGCCGTGGTGCCGGGGTGGATGGCGATCGTGCTGATGGGCATGATCGGCCTGGTCACCGGCATCGCCGGACCCTCGCGCGACCTGATGATACGGGGCGCGGCGCCGGCCAACGCCACCGGCCGCGTGTTCGGCGTCGTGTATTCCGGCCTCGATTGCGGGCTGGCGCTCGGGCCGCTGCTGTTCGGCGCGCTGATGGACGCCAACCATCCGGCAGCCGTGTTCGTCTTCATCGGCGTGTTCCAGTTGCTGGTGATCTTCACCACTATCGGCGTCGGCAACAACAGCCGCGTGGCCGGCGTGCCCAAAACAGCATAGAATCATCGGCATCCCCATCAGCCGCGAGGTCAGACGATGAGTTTTGCCACCACCGATTTATGCGACGACAACGCCAACCTGCTCGACGACGGCCGGCTTGCCGTGCTGCCGCCGGTGTTCCGCCACTTCGGCAAGCATGTGCGGTTTTCGGGCCGGGTCACCACGGTGAAGGTGCATGAGGACAACGCGCTGGTGCGCGCGGTGCTGGAGACGCCGGGCGACGGCAACGTGCTGGTCATCGACGGCGGCGGCAGCCTGCGGCGCGCGCTGGTCGGCGGGCAGCTCGGGCTGCTGGCGCAGGACAACGGCTGGGCCGGCATCGTGGTCGACGGCTGCATCCGCGACACCGACGAGATCAACGCTTGTGAAATCGGCGTGCGCGCGCGCGGCGCCCATCCGCAAAAGAGCGCCAAGCGCGGCGCGGGCGAGCGCAACGTGCGGGTGCATATCGCCGGCGTGCCCGTCAGTCCGGGCGACTGGATCTATGCTGACGCCGATGGCATTCTGGTGGCGCAGCAAAAGCTGGGCTGAGCCCTCAAAAGCCGGGCTGAGCCTTCAGAAGCGGGCGAGCCTTGTGAACCGCGCAGGTTATTTGCGCGCATAAAAAAGCCCCCACGGGCCGGATGCGGACGCGACCGCATGCCGGCTTGCGGGGGCTGTGCGGTGACGCCTACGCTGTCGGCCGGGATGCCTGCATGTGCCGGTCGAGATGCTGGCGCAAACGCTGCTGGAAGATGGTGGCGTCTTCGATGGCGCCCATGTCCTCGTCCACTTCCACCTGGTGTGTTTGGTGGCCCTCCGCGAACGAGACGCTAGCCTCGACCTCGCCTTGTTTCTCCGACAGGGAGTGACCCTGCACGGCACCAAGAATGTTCCCTTGGTCGTCGGTGATGATGGTCATTTTCATACCATGCCTCCGCCTTGTAAGTTGTGGAAGGCGCCCCCGATGCCGCGATTGCGGATCTGGACGAAGTAGGTGGCGTTGCCGTTGTTTTCCTTGCGTTTGGCCTGTTCTTCGGCGACGTGGACGGCACCTTGGTTCGGTGTCTTGACGTCTGCCGAGGCGAACTGCGTGCCACGGTCGGCCGGGAAGCTGTAGCTCCAGAACGCCGTCTCACCCGGCGCCAGGTAGGTGAGCGGCCCAACATTTGTGAATGCCATATTCTCCTCCTTGAAATACGCCGCCCCGGCGAATGCCGGCGCGACCATCCCATCTTAGTCACCGCTAATGAGGCCGCTTTGATCCAAACGATGTACCGGCTTTTTTGTTCCGGCGGCCTTTCTAGTGGATAATGCGGGATTATGCGGGGCCATGCCCCGCCATCTATTTTAGGAAGTTCCCAGTTATGTTGAGTTATCGCCACGGCTTTCACGCTGGCAACCACGCCGATGTGTTGAAGCATTTCGTGACCATCCAGCTGATGCAATATCTGAACCAAAAAGATACCGCGTACAGCTACATCGACACCCACGCCGGCGCCGGCGTGTACGCGCTCGACAGCGCGTTCGCGTCCAAGAACGCGGAGTACGACACCGGCATCGGCCCGCTGTGGGAGCGCACCGACCTGCCGGCGCCGGTCAAGGAATACGTCGACCTGATCAAGGGCATGAACCCGAGCGGCAAGATGCGCTACTACCCCGGTTCGCCGTACATCGCCGATAAGGTCGCGCGCGAGCAGGACCGTCTGCGGCTGTTCGAACTGCACCCGGCGGATTCGAAACTGCTGGCCGACAATTTCCGCAAGCTCGACGAGCACGCCGCGCAGCAGGGCATCCGCTCGACCACGCGCGGCAAGCGGGTGCTGGTCACGCGCGGCGACGGCTTCGAGGCGCTCAAGGCGCTGCTGCCGCCGCCGTCGCGCCGCGCGCTGGTGCTGATCGATCCGCCGTATGAAGACAAGATGGACTATAAAAAGGTCAAGGACACGCTGGCCGACGCGCTGGTGCGTTTTCCGACCGGCACCTACGCGGTCTGGTATCCGCTGCTGCAACGGATGGAGTCGCGCCAGTTCGCCGACAAGCTCAAGCAGCTGCAATGCAATGACTGGCTCAACGTCGTGCTGACCACGCACACGCCCATGCCCGACGGTTTCGGCTTGCACAGCAGTGGCATGTTCATCCTTAATCCGCCGTACACGCTCGAGCCGATGCTCAAGGAAGTGATGCCGTGGCTGGTGAAAACCCTGGCCAAGGACTCTGGCGCCCGCTTTACGCTCGAGAGCGGCAAACCGACTGTTACGCGCAACACCGCCGTGCGCCGTCCGGTGACGCGATAGATAAATGTTGTCAAGCCGGTAGCGGCGGGGGTAGTCTGGTGCCTCGCGGGCCGCTGCCGGAGATGGCGACCTGGATTACATTGGGATCTCAATGACGACAGCGCCGGAGCTGCCGGCCTCCGGGCTGGCGGATAATTTTTTCCTGGCCCGCCAGCCTATTCTTAACCGGGGGCAGCGGCTGGTCGGCTACGAGCTGCTGTTTCGCGACGCCCGTTCGCCCAACGCGGCCGCCATCACCGACCATGCCGAGGCCACCGCCACCGTCATCGCCCACGCCGCCGAGCTGGGCATGGAGCATGTGGTGGGCGACCAGATGGCCTTCGTCAACGTCGACGGCGTCGGCCTGATGAGTGACTTCATCCGCTTCCTGCCCAACGACAAGGTCATCCTCGAAATCCTCGAAACGGTCAAGGCCACGCCGGAGGTGCTCGACCGCATCCGCGAGCTCAAGCAGGCCGGTTTCCGCTTCGCGCTCGACGACGTGATCGGCCAGTCCGAGGACGTGCAAAAGCTGCTGCCGTTGTGTGACGTCATCAAGGTCGACATCCAGGACATGCAGCCCGGCACCTTGCCGGCTTTGGCGCGCGTGCTCAAGAACCCCAAGCAAAAGCTGCTGGCCGAAAAGGTCGAAACGGTGGAAGAGTTCCGCCAATGCATGGATCTCGGCTTCGAATATTTCCAGGGATATTATTTCGCCCGCCCGGTGATCTTGAGCGGCAAGAAGATTTCGCCGTCGCAGCGCAGCGTGCTGCATCTGCTCGAATTGCTCGACGCCGACGCCAGCAGCAACGAGATCGAAAGCAGCGTCAAGCACGA
>DASVTJ010000417.1:0-6379 GCA_036387635.1 Duganella sp. | reverse complement strand
GGTTTGCGACGCATAGCCGCTGGCCGCGTATTCGTAGATGTAGTCGCCCAGGTGCAGGCCGACGTCGATGTCGTCGAACTTGGCGGCGTCGCCGTAGACGTTGAAGTAGCCGGTCGGGTAGTTCGAGCAGCTGAAGACGGCAAAGCGGGCCCGCGTGACGGCGCCGGTCGGCAGCGTCTTGGTGCGGCCGACGGGCGAGGTCACGCCCTGGCAGCGGAAGCGGTAGTAGTAGCCGCGGTTGGGCGACAGGCCGGTGGCGTCGACCTTGACGGTGTAGTCGGCGGCGGCGCCGGCGCGCGCGGTGCCGGAGGCGACCACCTTGGTGAATTCGCTGTCCTCGGCCACGCTCCAGCCCACGTCCATGTCGTCGGCACCGGCGGCGGCCGTGATGCGCGTCCACAGGATCACGCGGTCGCTCAGCGGGTCGCCGCTGGCCACGCCGTGGGCAAAGCTGATCGGCTGGTAGGACGGATCGCTGCCGCCGCCGCAAGCGGTCAGTGAGATGGTCGAGACGGCGACGGTGCCGGCCGAGAAGTAGCGGATGAACTGGCGGCGCGAATTCGATTGGGTCATGGAGGGCTGATACCGAAAGTTAAAGAACGCGTATCTTAAGCAGCCTACATGACGCTTTCATGACATGGACGCATCGCGCGCGCGAATCGACGCAGCAGGGAGCGCAACAGGGAGCAACAGGGAGCAACAGGGAGGGTCAAGTCTGGCATTCGGACACGGCCTGAGCAATCACTGCACAACAGGCGTCCTTCACCTTTTTGCCAGCTCCCAGAACCAGAACGCTTCGGCGTTGAAGTAGCATCCCGAGCCGCAAGCCAGATGGTCGTTGGCGCCCGGTGAAACGATGTCGATGTGGCCGCCACGTCCGCCGAGGTAGCCCGGTATGCGGAAGAACGCGATCACGCCGCTACGTTCGGCGATGCCGGCCTTGACCGACTGTTGGTTGAACTTTTCCGGTGCGCCGAACAGCGATTTTTGCAGCAGCATATTCGCCAGCTTCAACTGGCCGGGCTCGATTTTCTGTCCGGCGAAAGGGCCTTTCCTGATCGCCATCCGTCCGTGAATCGGCACGCCCACCTTCATTAATGCCAAGCTCATCCGAATGGCGCAGGTGTTGTCGTAGGCACTGTTCTTAATCAGGTCATCCCAGCCGATTTCCCGGAACAGCTCCGCTTTGCCGACGGTGTCGGTGCGGGCATAGTGGCGTTGCAGGGGGAGGAAAGAAGGGCGCATAAAGCCTCCGTTGGCGCGTTGGTGCAGGCAATGAGTTCGCAGCGGGCTGCCGACCGGTCCACTATAGCGGCCTGTAGCGCTGCAAGCGTTGACTGGGAATAAAGCCCGGCACTGTGCCGCCCAAATGAAAACGCCCCGCAAGCCGTGCGGCTTGCGGGGCGGACCGGCGTGGTGCCGGGTGCCGTGGCTGCGGGCTTAGCCGGCCAGCTTGGCCTTCAGCAGCTCGGTCAGCTGGGCCGGGTTGGCTTTGCCGCGCGACGCCTTCATCGCCTGGCCGATCAGCGCGTTGAGCGCCGCTTCCTTGCCGGCACGGTACTGCTCGACCGACTTGGCGTTGGCGGCGATGACGTCGTTGACGATCGCTTCCAGCGCGCCGGTGTCGGAGATCTGCTTCAGGCCCTTCGCTTCGATGATGGCGTCGACCAGGTTTTCATCGGCGGACTTGGCTTCCCACATGCCCGCGAAGACTTCCTTGGCCGCCTTGTTCGAAATCGTGCCGTCGGCGATGCGCTTGAGCAGCGCGGCCAGTTGCGCGGCCGATACCGGCGCGTCGGCCAGGTCCACGGCTTCGCGGTTCAACGTCGACGAGACGTCGCCCATCAGCCAGTTGGCGGCGGCCTTGGCGTTTTCCTTGCCGGCTTTTTCCACCACTGCGACGAAGTAGGTCGCCATCGCTTTCGACGCCGTCAACACCAGCGAGTCGTATTCCGGCAGCGCGTATTCGCTGACGAAGCGCGCGCGCATGGCCGCCGGCAGCTCCGGCATGGAAGCCTTCACCTGTGCGATCCAGTCGTCGGAGATCATCAGCGGCGGCAGGTCCGGGTCCGGGAAGTAGCGGTAATCCTGTGCGTCTTCCTTGCTGCGCATTTCGCGCGTCTCCTTGCGGTCCGGGTCATACAGGCGCGTCGCCTGCACGACTCTGCCGCCGTCTTCGATCAACTCGATCTGGCGCCGCACTTCGACGTGCACGGCCTCCTCGATGAAGCGGAACGAGTTCAGGTTCTTGATCTCGCAGCGGGTGCCGTATTCCTTCTGGCCCTTCGGGCGCACCGAGACGTTGACGTCGCAGCGGAATGAACCTTCCTGCATGTTGCCGTCGCAGACGCCAAGCCACATCACCAGCGAGTGCAGGGCCTTGGCATAGGCCACCGCTTCGGCGGCGCTGCGGATCTCCGGTTCGGAGACGATTTCCAGCAGCGGCGTGCCGGCGCGGTTCAAGTCGATGCCGCTCATGCCGGCATAGTCCTCGTGCAGCGATTTGCCGGCGTCTTCCTCCAGATGTGCGCGCGTCAGGTTGACGGTCTTGGTGACGAATTCGCCATCCTTCTCGAAGCCGAACGTCAGCGAGCCGCCGATAACCACCGGGTCTTCGAACTGGCTGATTTGATAGCCCTTCGGCAGATCCGGGTAGAAGTAGTTTTTGCGGGCGAAGATCGAGGCCGGCGCGATCTTCGCGCCGACGGCCAGGCCGAAGCGGATGGCGCGGTCGACCGCCTGCTTGTTCATCACCGGCAGCACGCCGGGCAGCGCCAGGTCCACCGGACTGGCTTGCGTGTTCGGCTCGGCGCCGAACTTGATCGGCGAGCCGCTGAAGATTTTTGATTCGGTCGTGAGCTGCACGTGGTTCTCAAGACCGATGACGACTTCCCATTCCATATGATTCTCGCTGTATTGTGTAGTTAGACGCCGCAGCGTTAGATGCCGGCCGGAGCGCGGGTATGCCAGTCGGTCGCCAGCTGGTACTGGTGGGCGACGTTGAGCAGTTTGGCTTCGCCGAAGTGCTTGCCGATGATTTGCAGGCCGACCGGCCGGTTGGCGTTCTTCTCGCCCTGGCCGAAGCCGCACGGGATCGACATGCCGGGCAGGCCGGCCAGGCTGGTCGACAACGTGAAGATGTCGGCCAGGTAGGCCGCCACCGGGTCGTCGGACTTGTCGCCCAGGTCCCAGGCCACGGTCGGCGCGACCGGTCCCATGATGACGTCGCAGACGGCGTTCGGGCCGTTGAGCACCGCTTCGAAGTCCTGCGCGATCAGGCGGCGGATCTTTTGCGCCTTCAGGTAGTAGGCGTCGTAGTAGCCGTGGCACAGCACATAGGTGCCGACCATGATGCGGCGCTTGACCTCGGCGCCAAAACCCTCCGCGCGGGTTTTGCGGTACATGTCCGACAGGTCCTTGTACTCGGCGGCGCGGTGGCCGTAACGCACGCCGTCAAAGCGCGACAGGTTCGACGACGCCTCGGCCGGGGCGATCATGTAGTAGGCCGGGATCGACAGCGCGGTGTTCGGCAGCGAGATATCCACCAAGGTCGCGCCCAGGGCCACGTATTGCGCCAGCGCGGCGCGCACGGCCTGTTCGACGTCGGCCGCCAGGCCTTCGCCGAAGTATTCCTTCGGCACGCCGATGCGCAGGCCCGTCAGCGGCTGGTCCAGCTCGCGCGTGTAGTCCTCGTCGATGCCGCCCAGTTCCGGTGTCAGCGAGGTCGAGTCGCGTTCGTCGAAGCCGGCCATGGCGTTGAGCAGCAGCGCGCAGTCTTCGGCCGTCTGCGCCATCGGGCCGCCCTGGTCGAGCGACGAGGCGAAGGCGATCATGCCGAAGCGCGACACGCGCCCGTACGTCGGCTTGATGCCTGTGATGCCGCAGAACGCCGCCGGCTGGCGGATCGAGCCGCCGGTGTCGGTGCCGGTGACGGCCGGCGCCAGGCGCGCGGCGACGGCGGCGGCCGAGCCGCCCGACGAGCCGCCGGGCACGGCGTTCTTGTCCCACGGGTTCTTGACCGGGCCGAAGGCGGAGTTCTCGTTGGCCGAGCCCATGGCGAATTCATCGCAGTTCAATTTACCCAGCGTGACCATGCCGGCCGCGCGGAACTTCTCGACGACGGTCGCGTCGAACGGGCTGACGTAATCGGCCAGCATCTTCGAGCCGGCCGTCGAGCGCCAGTCGCGCGTGACGAAGATGTCCTTGTGGGCGATCGGCACGCCGGTCAGCGCGGTGGCGGTGCCGGCGGCGATGCGGGCGTCGGCGTCGGCCGCCTGCGCCAGCGTCAGCGCGCGGTCGACGTGCAAAAAGGCGTTCAAGTCGCTTTGCTCGATGCGGTCGAGGAAGTGCGTGGCCAGCTCGGTGGCGGTGACGGCTTTGCTTTGCAGGAGCGCGGACAGCTGTTTAAGGGTTTTGGTGTGCATGGCGTTTCAATTCAATTCGGTGGTGTCGATGCGTGGGTGAAGGTGATGGCGGGCGAAGGCGGGCGGAGACGAACCAACCCTGACCAACCGGACAAGCACGGGGCGCCGCGCGAACGGGCGGGCGGGCGCCGGCACGGTGCTTATTCGATCACCTTCGGCACCAGGTACAGGCCATCCTGCGTCTTCGGCGCGACGGCCTGGTAGTCCTCGCGGCGATTGGCCTCGGTGGCGGCGTCCTCGCGCAGGCGCAGCGCGATATTGTTCATGTGCGCCGCCAGCGGATGGCTCAGCGGGGCGACGCCGTCGGTGTCGACCGCCTGCATCTGCTCGGCCAGCGCGAAAATACCATTGAGCTGATCGAGCGCGATGGCGCTTTGCTGCTCGCTCATCTCGAGTTGGGCCAGTTTGGCAATGCGTGTTACGTCGGATAGGGTCAAGGACATGGCGAATGGCGCGGACGGGCCGCGCGGGGTTTAATTGTTACATTGATAAAAAACTTGAAGTTCTGCCTAATCGCTGGCAAAAGCGGACGATTACCGCTTAACTTGCAAGCTGGGCCGATACACTTTTGGCTGGATTTTCGGCAAATCGCATTCAAATTATAAGGTAGAATGGCGGGTTGATGCGTTGCCGGGGCTGAATCATTGCCGCCGCCGCGTCGGACCAGGATATCTTTCACCAGCTTACGCGCACCCAGTGGCGCCACAGGACACACATGTTTGGTTTTTTACGCAGGTATATCTCCACCGATCTGGCCATCGATTTGGGCACGGCCAACACCTTGATTTATGTTCGCGGCCAGGGCATCGTTCTGGATGAACCATCGGTCGTCGCGATCCGCCAAGAGGGCGGCCCCAACGGTAAGAAAACAATTCAGGCGGTCGGCAAGGAAGCGAAGCAAATGCTGGGCAAGGTTCCCGGCAACATCGAGGCGATCCGCCCGATGAAAGACGGCGTGATCGCCGATTTCACCGTCACCGAGCAAATGCTCAAGCAGTTCATCCGCATGGTGCACGACTCCAAATTCTTCCGTCCTTCCCCCCGCATCATCATCTGCGTGCCGTGCGGCTCGACCCAGGTCGAGCGCCGCGCGATCCGCGAATCGGCGCTCGGCGCCGGCGCCTCGCAGGTGTACCTGATCGAAGAACCGATGGCCGCCGCGATCGGCGCCGGCCTGCCGGTGTCGGAGGCGACCGGCTCGATGGTGGTCGACATCGGCGGCGGCACCACCGAGGTGGGCATCATCTCGCTGGGCGGCATGGTCTACAAGGGTTCCGTGCGCGTCGGCGGCGACAAGTTCGACGAGGCGATCGTCAACTACATCCGCCGCAACTACGGCATGCTGATCGGCGAGCAGACCGCCGAGGCGATCAAGAAGGCCATCGGTTCGGCCTTCCCGGGTTCCGAAGTCAAGGAGATGGAAGTCAAGGGCCGCAACCTGTCCGAAGGTATTCCGCGCTCGTTCACGATTTCGTCCAACGAGATCCTCGAGGCGCTGACCGACCCGCTCAATAACATCGTCTCGGCCGTGAAAAACGCGCTGGAACAGACCCCGCCCGAACTGGGCGCCGACATCGCCGAAAAAGGCATGATGCTCACCGGCGGCGGCGCGCTGCTGCGCGACCTGGACCGCCTGCTGATGGAGGAAACCGGCCTGCCGGTGCTGGTAGCCGAGGACCCGTTAACGTGCGTGGTGCGCGGCTCGGGCATGGCGCTGGAGCGGATGGACCAGCTGGGCTCGATCTTCTCCTACGAATGATCAAGACGGGGCCGCGACACAGCGGCCCCGATGCTTTTGGATGAGTTGACAGTCTTGGGCGCGGGAGCGCCGGATTATTGGAAGTCATGGAATACAGTCCTCCGCCACTTTTCAAGCAAGGCGCTTCGGCCCGGGTCAAGATGACGGTGTTCGCGTGCATATCGATTGCACTGCTGTTGGTCGACGCGCGCATGCG
>DASVTJ010000416.1:0-2235 GCA_036387635.1 Duganella sp. | reverse complement strand
CACGATGTCCTGCTGGACTTCGCCGCCGAGCACCCACTCCACCACTTCCATGGTTTCTTCGTCGGTGATGCGCATGCCCTGCACGAAGGTGCCTTGCTTGCCGATTTTTTTCAGCGCGTTGTCGATTTGCGGACCGCCGCCATGCACCACGACCGGATTCATGCCCACCAGTTTGAGCAAAATGACATCGCGCGCGAAGCCGTGTTTCAGGCGCTCGTCGGTCATCGCATTGCCGCCGTATTTGATGACAATGGTCTTGCCATGGAAATTGCGGATGTAGGGCAGGGCCTCAGCCAGGATCTGCGCCTTGATCTGCGGCGATACCGCGGTCAAGTCGTCATTCATGCCTAAGTTAAGGTTAGTCAGTTGGGTCATGGCGAGTCCGGTTAAAAATTTTGTGCAATTTTACAGCGTGACACTGCATACGCTGCCATCAATTTCGCATTATAGGGCTATCCGGTTGTATTTTCCGGGATCGTCCGCTACGCTGAAGCGCATGACCAGCCAACCCACCGCCTTATGAGTACGTGCTCGCGCTGCGGCGCCGAATTCTCGTGCGCCATGGTCGATGTCGAACCGGGTGTCGATGCCGGCGGCGCCGGAGCGGCCGCGCAGCCCTGCTGGTGCACGTATTTGCCGGCGTCGCTGCCGGTACCGTCGGCGCCGGGCGCCAGTTGCTGGTGCCCGGCGTGCCTCAAACAGCACATCGCCGACAATCCGCAGCCCGCCGGCGACCCGTAAGCCGCCGTAGGCCGCACGCCGTGCTTTTAGCTGACAGTGCGGAAGAAGCGCACCATCTCGCGGCTGGCATCGGGGCCGCGCGCGTCGGTATAGGTACCGTGCGAGCTGCCGCCCGACCATGCGTGGCCGGCGCCGTGCACCACCCAATGTTCGCCCAGCGGCGAGCCATCGGCCTTGGTGTGCGTCGTCTGCGTGTAGCGGTAGCCGTTAGGCACGCTGCCCGACTGCACCGACGGCGCGCCGTTGTGGCTGTGCAGGCTCTGTTCCATCACCTGCTCGCCGTTGCGCGGATTGACCGTGGTGTCGCTGTCGCCGTGGAACACGATGATCGGCTGCGAACCGTTGCCGGCCTTGTGCGAGTTGCTGGCGCCGCGCTTCATCGCGTTCAGCGCCGACGGCAAATCCTGCGCCGAGGCGAACGGCAAGCCCGAGTGCACGCCGACCGCCGCGAACAGCTCCGGATACAAGGTGCCGACGATGACCGCCATCGCGCCGCCCGCCGACAGGCCGGCCACATACACCTGGCGCTCGTTGACCGGATACTCGTCGATGACCTGCTGGGCGATGCCGGCGATGATCGACGGCTCGCCCTGGCCGCGCTGCTGGTCGATGGCGTTGAACCAGTTCCAGCACTTGGAGTGGTTGTTGCCCGACGTCTGCTCCGGATAGGCGACGAAGCATCCCATTTCCTCGGCCACCTGGTTCATCTGCGTGCCGGCGGCGAAATCGTCGGGATTCTGGGTGCAGCCGTGCAGCATCACCAGCAGCGGCATGGCCTGGCCGGTGTAGGTCGACGGCACATACAGCTTGTAATTGCGGCTGCCCGCGTGATTGGCGTAGCTGCCGCTGACGAACTTCGCGCCCTCGGGCAGCGGCGCTGCGTTGGCGGCGCTCGACGGATTCAACATCGACCCGAAGTCCATGCCGAAATTGGCCTGGCTGAAATTGGCCTGGCTGAAACCGGACTGCAGATCGATCTTAATGCCCATCTTGTTGAGCATGTCTTGCGCGTATTCGGTCGGATTGGTGGCCGGATTTGGCGTGGCGGCCGGCGCGCTGGCGGTTTGCTCGGGGTGGGGCTGGGCCGCCTCCGGCTTCGCGCGTGGCGCCTCCGGCTTGGCCTGCGCCGACTGCGCCGCCTCCGGCGTTGGACGTGCGGCCGAGCGTGGCGCCACGTATTCCGGCGGCGGGTTAATGTCCCTCATCTGCGGTTGCGATGTCGATGCCGACTGCGCGCCCGCTTGTGCGCCAGGCTGCGCGCCGGGTTGTGTCCCCGCGCGGCCCGCCGACTGCGGCCCTGGTTTCGGTCCCGCTTGCGGCCCCGCTTGAGGTCCGTTTGCGTGTTGCTGCTGTTGTTTTTGCTGCATCTCGACCATGGCTTCCATGGCTTTTTGCACGGCGGCGGTGGCGCCCTTGTTAATGAGCTTTTGCGCCGCGCCGCGTACGCTTGACATAAATGGTAGTTTCATAGCTGTCCTTTAGTGGATCCGTTGG
>DASVTJ010000415.1:0-8552 GCA_036387635.1 Duganella sp. | reverse complement strand
GCGCGACGCATCCATGTGCGTGACGATGCGCAGGTGCGGCGACATCGACACGCGGATGCGGGTCAGTTGAAACACGTCGTTCAAGGCCCGGCAAGCATCGGCCGGGATATCGACGTAAAAAATATTGGTCTGCGGCGTGCTGACCTGGATGCCTTTGAGCTTGGCCAGCTCGCCGGCAAAGTAGGCGGCGTTGTCATGGTCTTCCGCCAGGCGCGCGATGTTGTGCTCCAGCGCGTACAAGCCGCCGGCCGCGATCATGCCGGCCTGGCGCATGCCGCCACCGAGCATCTTGCGCCAGCGCGTCGCTTCCCTGATCAGCGGCTTGCTGCCGCACAGGATGGAGCCGACTGGCGCGCCCAGGCCCTTGGACAGGCAGATCGACACGCTGTCGAAACCGGCAACCGCCGCGCGCGGGCTCACGCCCAGCTTGACCGCCGCGTTGCACAGGCGAGCGCCGTCCAGGTGCGTGGCCAGGCCGCGTTCATGCGCCAGCGTGGTGGCCTGTTTGGTGTAATCGAGCGGCAGCACGCGGCCGCCGATGGTGTTCTCCAGCGCCAGCAGTTTGGAACGCGCGAAGTGGAAGTCGTCCGGCTTGATATAGGCGGCGATATCGGCCAGAGCCAGGCTGCCGTCGGCCTGGTTGATGATCGGCTGCGGCTGGATACTGCCCAGCACCGCCGCGCCGCCACCTTCGTACTTGTAAGTGTGGGCGTCCTGCCCGACCAGGTATTCGTCGCCGCGACCACAATGGGCCAGCAACGCCAGCAGATTACTCTGCGTGCCCGAAGGCGCGAACAAGGCCGCCTCGTAGCCGAACAAATCGGCGGCATATTCCTGCAAGCGGTTGACGGTCGGGTCGTCGCCATAGACGTCGTCGCCGACATCTGCCGCGTTCATTGCCGCCCGCATCGCCTCACCCGGACGGGTGACGGTGTCGCTGCGCAGATCCAACCATTTTTCTTTCAGATCACTCATCGTGCCGCCACCCTTCAAGTTGATTATTGTGTCGCGACCTGCTCCGTGAAGAAGCGCTCGCCCATTTCCTGCAGCCCCACCGTTTCCAGCACTTCCCGCAGCCGTTCCGATGGACGCTGGCGCGGCAAATCCTTGTAGGTGGCGATGATCAGCTCATTTTTCATCGAGTGTTCCCAGCCCACCAACTCGGTCACGTTGACCTGGTAGCCGTGCGCCTCCAGTTGCAGGCAGCGCAGCACATTGGTGATCTGGCTGCCGAATTCGCGCGTGTGGATCGGGTGGCGCCAGATTTCGGTCAGCGCGGACTTGCCCAGCGACTGGCCCTTGTTCTTCTTCAGCACCGACGCCACTTCGGCCTGGCAGCACGGCACCAGCACCATGTACTTGGCCTTCTTCTTCAACGCGAACTGGATGGCGTCGTCGGTGGCCGTGTTGCAGGCGTGGAGCGCGGTGACGATGTCGATCCGGTCGGGCAGCAGCTTCGATTCGGTCGACTCGGCCACCGACAGCGGCAGGAACGACATGCCCGGGAAGTTGAACTGCTTGGCCAGCTCCTGCGAGCGCGTGACCAGCTCTTCGCGGGTTTCGATGCCGTAGATGTGCGAGGCGTCGCCCGGCGTGCCATGCAGCGCCTTGAAGAACAGATCGTAGATGATGAAACCGAGGTAGGACTTGCCGGCGCCATGGTCGACCAGCGATACGGTGCCCTTCTCGGCCAGCACTTCCTTCAGCAGCGGTTCGATGAACTGGTACAGGTGGTAGACCTGTTTGAGCTTGCGGCGGCTGTCCTGATTCATCTTGCCGTCGCGCGTAAGGATGTGCAGCTCCTGCAGCAGCGCGACGGTCTGGCCTTCGCGGATTTCCGGCATGTTGTCGGCGCCGGTGACGGTGGCGCCGATTTTTGCCGGCGCGGCTTTCACCGCGGTCTTGGCGGCGGTCGGGGATTTATTCGGCTTCATCGATCCACGCCTGCTGTATCGCTTCCAAAACTTTTTCACCGCCGCGCGTGTGGTCGTCGTCGAACTCGTCGAGTTGAACGATCCACTTGTGCAGATCGGTGAAGCGGATAGTCAGCGGATCGATGTCCGGATACTTATCGTAGAGCGCTTCCGCAATCGCGGCGACGTCGGCCCACTTCATATCAGTGTCCGCCTTCGCTGGCGTGGTTGATGGTGTATTTAGGGATTTCGACGACCAGGTCTTCCTCGGCGACGACGGCCTGGCACGACAGGCGCGACACCGCTTCCAGGCCCCAGGCCTTGTCGAGCAGGTCTTCCTCGGTTTCGCTGGCTTCGCTCAGCGAATTGAAACCTTCGCGCACCAGCACGTGGCAGGTGGTGCAGGCGCAGGACTTTTCGCACGCGTGCTCGATGTGGATGTCATTTTCCAGCATGATGTCGCACAGAGTTTTACCGACTTCGGCTTCGACGACGGCGCCTTCCGGGCACAGTTTTGCGTGGGGCAGGAATACGATTTGTGGCACTGGATACCTCTATTTTTTTATGGAGTCGTCCCCGCCGCCGGCGGGAACGCGGTTCTTTAAACTACCTGGTCGAGCGTCTTGCCGGCCAGTGCGCTGCGCACGCTGCGGTCCATGCGGCGCGACGCGAATTCCTCGGTGCCGTGGGCCAGCGCCTCGATGGCGGATTTGAGCGCCACGTGATCGACTGCGCCGGTCTGCGACTGCGCGACCGTGTCGCGCACCTTGTTCATCAAGACATCGACGGCCGCGCGTTCCTCGTCCGACAGCAGGCCGGCGTCGTCGTCGAGCGCCGATTGCGTGGCCAGGATGATGCGCTCGGCCTCGACCTGCTCCTCGCGCAGCGCGCGGGCGACCATGTCGACGTCGGCCGACTTGTACGAATCCTGCAGCATGCGCGCGACGTCCTCGTCGCCCAGGCCATAGGCCGGCTTGACGGTGATCGACGCCTCGACGCCGGAGCGCAGCTCGCGCGCCGACACGGACAGCAAACCATCGGCGTCGACCTGGTAGGTGATGCGGATGCGCGCGGCGCCCGCGACCATCGGCGGGATGCCGCGCAGCTCGAAGCGCGCCAGCGAACGGCAGTCCGACACCAGTTCGCGTTCGCCCTGCAGCACGTGCACGGCCAACGCGGTCTGGCCGTCCTTGAAGGTGGTGAACTCCTGCGCGCGGGCGCAAGGAATCGTCGAATTGCGCGGGATGATCTTCTCGACCAGGCCGCCCATCGTCTCGATACCGAGCGACAGCGGAATCACGTCCAGCAGCAGCCAGTCGTCGCCGGCCGCGCGGTTGCCGGCCAACAGATTGGCCTGCACCGCCGCGCCCAGCGCCACCACTTTGTCCGGATCGATGTTCGCATGCGGGATCGTGTGGAAGTACTCGCTGACGGCGCGCTGCACGTGCGGCATGCGCGTGGCGCCGCCGACCATCACCACGCCGTCGACGTCATCGGCGTCGATGCTGGCGTCGCGCAGCGCCTTCTTGATGGCGCTCATGGTCTTGGCGATCAGGTGCTTGGTGATCTCCTGGAAGATCTCGGCGGTGATTTTTACATGCACCTCCTCGCCCGAGTTCAGGATCGCGTCGACGGTCACTTCGTCTTTGGTCGACAGCAGCTCCTTCGCTTCGCGCGACTTGACCATCAGGATGGCGGTGTCCTTGTCCGACAGCGGC
The DNA here is from genome assembly GCA_036387635.1 of Duganella sp. Taxonomy (GTDB): domain Bacteria; phylum Pseudomonadota; class Gammaproteobacteria; order Burkholderiales; family Burkholderiaceae_D; genus Rugamonas. The sequence continues at coordinate 4,921 of DASVTJ010000415.1, read as the reverse complement.
GCCAGTTTTTCCTGCTGGTGGATGTAGCAGAACAGTCGGTGGTCGAAGTCGTCGCCGCCCAGCGCGGAGTCGCCGCCGGTGGACAGCACTTCGAATACGCCTTTGCTCAGCTTCAGTATCGAGATGTCGAAGGTGCCGCCGCCCAGATCGTAGACGGCGTAGATGCCTTCGGAACCGTTATCGAGGCCGTAGGCGATGGCGGCGGCGGTCGGCTCGCTGAGCAGGCGCAGCACGTTGATGCCGGCCAGCTGCGCCGCGTCCTTGGTGGCCTGGCGCTGGGCGTCGTCGAAGTACGCCGGCACGGTGATGACCGCGCCAACCAGATCGTCGCCGAGCGAATCTTCGGCGCGCTGGCGCAGGGTGGCGAGGATTTGCGCCGAGATCTCGACCGGACTCTTGATGCCGGCCACGGTCTTGAGCTGCACCATGCCGGGCATGTCCTGGAAATCGTAGGGCATGTTCTCGGCGTAGGCGATGTCGGCCAGGCCGCGCCCCATGAAGCGCTTGACGGAGACGATGGTGTTTTTCGGGTCGGTGGTCTGCGCGGCCTGCGCCTTGTAGCCGATGTTGGCATGGCCGTTGGGCAGATAGCGCACCACGGACGGCAGCAGCGGGCGGCCGTCCTCGTCGTTGAGCACTTCTGGAATGCTGTTGCGCACCGTGGCGACCAGCGAATTGGTGGTGCCAAGATCGATCCCCACCGCCAGCCGATGCTGGTGCGGCGCGGTGGACATGCCTGGTTCGGAAATTTGCAGAAGTGCCATTTATTTCATGCCTTTAAGGCTCAGTATTCAGTAACTCGTCCAGGAATTGATCAATCCCGGACGTCTTGTGTCGCACAGTTTGAAGAAGATCACGTACGACCCGCGATGGCGGGAAGGAATACGCGACTTCTCCATCGTCATGCAATAAGACCAAACGATCCATCTCGACCCACTTATCATCGCTGCTAGTAAACGTCGGTAGCAGCGATTTTCTTACCATGTAGTCGTCCATGCCCGTTCGACGGCTACGTTGATGAAAAAGCGCAAGCTTTCGAGAGTGATACTCGGTCTCAAAATACGACGATATGATCGAATCCGTGGACTCAATCAACGCCTTGGGCGGTGTCTCCTTGATCCACGCCAAAACGCCAAGGTGCGTTAATTTGAGTATTTTCAGCACGGCGTCATCAAATTTGTTGTCGCTCATCTGCTGCTCCAATTGTTCTCACTCAATTCATTTTCAAGAAACCGAATCAGTCGCACCCCTCGGCCGTAAATCTCGAACAACTCGCCCCGCGTCAACTGACGCATCGCTTGCCGCTGCCAGAAGCGCGGCTCGAAACCCATCGGACGCATAAAATTCAAAAAACTTTTCGCTGCGCTTCGAGAGTCACCAACTGAGCGTTGCCGTACTGCCTTGACATCGGCGAGCATATTGTTAAGCGCGGCAGAAATTTCGGCGCCGTCCAATCGTGGGTCGTTCGCATAGTCGTTGAGCGCTTGCAGCGAGCTGTCGATATTCTCAATGAGTCCGGGAATGGTCGCCTTGAAAAGGTATCTTCGCTCGATCTGTCGCAACTTAAGCAGTGCGTAAAACGACGCCAACGCTCCGAGTATTTTGACTAGTTCGGCGATTGAGTGCAACGCATCGGCGTGCGGTGCCAAGTAACCTGTGAAGGAATTCCACACATCGCCCAGCATGGCCTTCCTCCGAGATCAAATGTCTTCGAGCGCAGCAAAAGAGTGATCTATCTCGTCCTTAAACTTTTCCAAAAACATCAGCGCGCGCACGCCTTGCGCCGCTTGCGCGTAGTCGTCGGCGTCGATCTGCTGTTCGATCTCGGCCAGGCGCTCCTTGCGGGCGGCGCGCAGCTGCTTGTCGAGCGCTTCAAGCGCGTCGGCGTCCTTGCCGGCGCGGGCGTCGCCCAGCTCTTCGCGCCACTCCATCTGCTGCATCAGGAACGCCATCGGCATCGCCGTATTGGACTCGGTCTGCAAATCGACGCCATGGAGCTCGCACATGTACTGCGCGCGCTTCTGCGGATTTTTCAGGGTCTGATAGGCTTCGTTGGCGCGCGTCGCCCACTGCATCGCCACGCGCTTCTCGGCGTCGGTGGCGTTGACGAACTTGTCGGGATGGACGCGGCTTTGCACGTCGCGGTAGGCGCTGTCGAGCGCGCCCGCGTCGACGGCGAACCGCTGCGGCAAATTGAACAGCTCAAAGTGGTTTTGCATGTCTGATCAGATGCGGAAGCTCTCGCCGCAACCGCAAGCGTCTTTCTCGTTCGGGTTGTGGAACTTGAAGCCTTCATTCAAACCTTCGCGGGCGAAATCGAGCTCGGTGCCGTCGATGTACGGCAGGCTTTTCGGGTCGACAAAGACTTTGACGCCGTGCGATTCGAAGACGCTGTCCTCGTCCGCCACTTCGTCGACATATTCAAGCTTGTAGGCCAGGCCCGAACAGCCGGTGGTGCGCACGCCAAAACGCAAGCCGACGCCCTTGCCGCGACGCTCGATGTAGCGGTTGATGTGCTTAGCTGCTTTTTCGGTCAGGGTGATCATGTGATTCTCCGTACCGGCGGCGGACCGGAATCCGCGCGCCGCTGTGAAACAGATTAGAAGTTACGGCATGGCGAGTTAGGCGCCGCAACAACGCCCGGTCCGCTGCGCGGCGACTTCTTACGCTGCGGCTGCGACCGGGTGCTTGGTCTGGTAGTCCAGAACAGCGGCCTTGATCGCGTCTTCCGCCAGGATCGAGCAGTGGATCTTCACCGGCGGCAGCGCCAGTTCTTCGGCGATCTGGGTGTTCTTGATGGCCAGCGCCTGGTCCAAGGTTTTGCCCTTGACCCATTCGGTCACCAGCGAGCTCGATGCGATGGCCGAACCGCAGCCGTAGGTCTTGAATTTCGCGTCTTCGATCAGGCCATCGGCGCCGACCTTGATCTGCAGTTTCATGACGTCGCCGCAGGCCGGCGCGCCGACCATGCCGGTGCCGACGCTGTCATCGCCCTTTTCGAAGGCGCCGACGTTGCGTGGGTTTTCGTAGTGGTCCAACACTTTTTCCGAGTAAGCCATTTTGATGCTCCTGTATGTTCTGTAACTAAAAAATTAGTGGGCTGCCCATTGGATCGAGCTGATGTCGATACCGTCTTTGAACATGTCCCACAGCGGCGACAGTTCACGCAGTTTGTGCACCTTGGACTTCATCAAGTCGATGGCGAAGTCGATGTCCTCTTCCGTTGTGAAACGGCCGAAGGTGAAACGGATGGAACTGTGCGCCAGCTCGTCGCTGCGGCCCAGCGCGCGCAGCACGTACGACGGCTCCAGCGAAGCCGACGTGCAGGCCGAGCCCGACGACACGGCCAAATCCTTGACCGCCATGATCAGCGATTCGCCTTCGACGTAGTTGAAGCTGACGTTCAGGTTGTGCGGCACGCGATGTTCCATGTCGCCGTTGATGTACGTCTCTTCGATCTCTTGCAGGCCGGTGGCCAGACGGTTGCGCAGCGCCGTGATGCGCGCGATCTCGCTGTCCATCTCGACCTTGGCCAGGCGGAACGCTTCGCCCATGCCGACGATCTGGTGGGTCGGCAAGGTGCCCGAACGCAAGCCGCGCTCGTGACCGCCGCCGTGCATCTGCGCTTCGATGCGCACGCGCGGCTTGCGGCAAACATACAGCGCGCCGATGCCTTTGGGACCGTAGGTCTTGTGGGCGGTGAAGGTCATCAGGTCGACTTTGGTCTTTTGCAGGTCGATCACCACCTTGCCGGTCGCTTGCGCGGCGTCGCAGTGGAAAATGATGCCCTTCGAGCGGCACAGCGTGCCGATTTCGTCGATCGGCTGGATCACGCCGATCTCGTTGTTGACCAGCATCACCGACACCAGGATCGTGTCCGGGCGGATCGCCGCGGTCAGCTGTTCGATGGTGATCAGGCCGTTGTCCTGCGGTTCCAGGTAGGTTGCCTCGAAGCCGACGCGTTCCAGCTCGCGCACCGTGTCGAGCACCGCTTTGTGCTCGGTCTTGACGGTGATGATGTGCTTGCCCTTGGTCTTATAGAACTGCGCCGCGCCCTTGATGGCGAGGTTGTTCGACTCGGTGGCGCCTGACGTCCAGATGATTTCGCGCGGGTCGGCATTGACCAGGGCCGCAACGTGGCCGCGCGCCTCTTCCACCGCTTTTTCAGCCGTCCAGCCGTACATGTGGCTGCGCGAAGCCGGATTGCCGAACTGCTCGCGCAGGTACGGAATCATGGCGTCGGCGACGCGCGGATCGATCGGCGTGGTGGCCGAGTAATCCAGGTAGATCGGGAAATGCGGGGCGGTCTGGAAATTTACTGCGGCGATGTTTTTTTCTGGGGCGTTCATCTGGTAACTCCGGTTCTCTGTATGTATTTGGTCAAATGCTCAGGTCAGATGCTTAGGTCGACAGCACGCTAAGCGCTCAACCCAGCGCGGCGTGGTTACGGTGCATCACGACCACGTTTTGTTCAGCATTCTTCAGCTTTTGTTGATCGACCAGATCCTGCAGCGAAACGGAATCCAGATAATCAACCATCTTTTCGTTCAGCGTGGCCCACAGTTCGTGGGTCATGCAGCGCACGCCGCTGGCGGCGTCGGCGCCGTGGCAATTTTCCTTGCCGCCACATTGGGTGGCGTCGAGCGGCTCATCGACGGCGATGATGATGTCGGCCACCGTGACCTTGTCGGCCCGGCGCGCCAGACTGTAGCCGCCGCCGGGGCCACGGATCGATTCGACGATCTCGTGGCGGCGCAGCTTGCCGAATAGCTGCTCCAGATACGACAGCGATATCGCCTGACGCTGGCTGATGCCCGAGAGCGTGACCGGGCCTTTGCCTTGGCGCAAAGCCAGATCGATCATCGCAGTCACAGCAAAACGGCCTTTGGTGGTCAGACGCATCACTACCTCGGTTCGGCTA
>DASVTJ010000414.1:0-5632 GCA_036387635.1 Duganella sp. | reverse complement strand
GGCAACCATGCAGTACCGGAGAACACAATGGAACTCACCAAAACTCAGCAAACCTATATTCAGGCGCCAGGCTATTTCAAGCGGTTGACGACCATCGACTGGATCTTCGCGCTGGCGCTGCTGGCCGGCGCGGTGTTCGGCCTGAACCGCTACGGCCACTTCATGGACGTCTACGAAAAATCGATCCTGCTGCTGGCAGCGCCCACGTTCGCCGCGCTCGGCTGGCACTGGAAGCCGGTGCGCTGGCTGATGCCGCTGGTGGCGCTGCTGTCGCTGTGGGCGATCTCGATGTACGCCGGCCAGCTCGACATGGGCAGCACCAAGTTCTGGCTGCGCTACATGTTGTCGAGCCAGTCGGCGATCCTGTGGATGAGCGTGATGTTCTGCCTGTCGACCTTGTTTTACTGGATCGGCTTCGCCAGCCGCTCGGAGTCGATCTCCAGCCTCGGCTCCAAGCTGAGCTGGGCCGCCGTCGTGCTCGGCTGGACCGGCATGATGGTGCGCTGGTACGAGTCGTACCTGATCGGCGCCGACGTCGGCCACATTCCGGTGTCGAACCTGTACGAAGTGTTCATCCTGTTCTCGCTGATCACGGCCATGTTCTACCTGTATTTCGAGCAGCGCTACGCGACCCGCCAGATGGGGCCGTTCGTATTGCTGATCATCACCGCCGCCATCGGCTTCCTGTTCTGGTACACCACCTCGCGCGACGCCGCCGAGATCCAGCCGCTGTTGCCGGCGCTGCAAAGCTGGTGGATGAAAATCCACGTGCCGGCCAACTTCATCGGCTACGGCAACTTCGCGCTGGCGGCGATGGTGGCCTCGGCCTATCTGCTGAAAACCTCGGGCTATCTGGTCGACCGCCTGCCGTCGGAGGAAGTGCTCGACGACGTCATGTACAAGGCCATCTCGGCCGGCTTCGCGTTCTTCACCATCGCCACCATCCTCGGTGCGCTGTGGGCGGCCGAGGCATGGGGCGGCTACTGGTCGTGGGACCCGAAAGAGACGTGGGCGCTGATCGTCTGGCTCAACTACGCGGCCTGGCTGCACATGCGTCTGATGACCGGCATGCGCGGGCGTCCGGCGGCCTGGTGGGCGCTGGTGGGCCTGCTGGTGACCACGTTCGCCTTCCTGGGCGTCAACATGTTCCTGTCCGGTTTGCACTCCTACGGGAAATTGTAATTCGACAATAAAATGTAATCGCAATGTAATCGACGCCGGCGGAGATTGGTGTAAGGTTCAGCTATTGGTAACCGCCTTGCACCTTCTCTGGAGTCAACATGCTGATCAAGCGTAGCCCCAACGGCATCGAACTGCCGTTCCCGTCAGAAATCACACCGCGCGAATTGTATGAATCGCGCCGCAGTTTCATGAAGCAGATCGCCCTCGGGGCCGTCGGCAGCGCCGCGCTGCTGGAAATGGCCGGCCGCGAAGCGTTCGCGCAGGGGACCAATCCCAAGCTGGCCGCCAAGCTCAACCCGGCCTATTCGGCGCTCGACAAGCAGACGCCGTACAAAGACGCTACCACCTACAACAACTTCTACGAGTTCGGCACCGACAAGAGCGATCCGGCGCAACACGCCGGCACCTTGAAGACGCGGCCTTGGACCGTCACCATCGAGGGCGAGGTCAAAAAGCCGATGACGCTCGACATCGATGCGCTGATGAAGCTGGCGCCGCTGGAGGAGCGCGTGTACCGCCTGCGCTGCGTGGAGGGATGGTCGATGGTCATTCCATGGATCGGCTATTCGTTCTCCGAAATCATCAAGAAGGTCGAGCCGACCGGCAACGCCAAGTATGTCGAGTTCATCACCTTGGCCGATAAAAAGCAGATGCCGGGCGTGGGCAGCCGCGTGCTGGAGTGGCCGTACACCGAGGGCCTGCGCATCGACGAGGCCAACCATCCGCTGGCGCTGCTGACCCTGGGCATGTATGGCGAAAACCTGGCCAACCAGAACGGCGCGCCGGTGCGCATGGTGCTGCCGTGGAAGTACGGCTTCAAGTCGGGCAAGTCGATTGTCAAGATCCGCTTCGTCAAGGACCAGCCGCGCACGTCGTGGAATGTGTCGGCGCCGCGCGAGTACGGTTTTTATTCGAACGTCAATCCCGAGGTCGACCACCCGCGCTGGTCGCAGGCGTCCGAGCGCCGCATCGGCGAGGATGGCTTCCTGGCGCGCAAGCGCAAGACCTTGATGTTCAACGGCTATAACGATGTCGCGCCGTTGTACGCCGGCATGGATCTGAAAAAGTTCTTCTAAATATGGCATTGGCTTTGGCATTCAATCCGAGCGCGCGCCAGGCCGGCCTGATCAAGGCTACCGTGTTCGTGCTGGCGCTGGTGCCGTTGCTGCGCATGGTGTATCTGACGGTGACCGGGCAATTGGTCGAGCCGCTGGAATTCATCACGCGTGGCACCGGCGACTGGACTTTGTACTTTTTGTGCTTCACCTTGGCCGTGACGCCGCTGCGGCGGCTGACCAAGTGGAACTGGCTGGTCAAGCTGCGGCGGATGCTGGGGCTGTATATGTTCTTCTATGCCTTTTTGCACTTCATGACGTTCCTGTGGTTCGACCACTTTTTCGACGTGAGCGAGATGTGGAAGGATGTGCTCAGGCGACCGTTCATCACGGTCGGGTTCATCGCGTTCGTGTTGCTGATACCGCTGGCGGTGACCAGCACCAATGCCATGGTCAAGCGGCTGGGCGGCAAGCGCTGGCAGTGGCTGCACCGGTTGATTTATGTAATCGCGCCGCTGGCGATCCTGCACTTCTGGTGGATGAAAGCGGGCAAGCACAACTTCAGCGAGCCGATCATCTACGGCACGATCCTCGGCGTGCTGCTATTGATGCGCGTGTATTGGGCGCGCGCCAAAGCCAGGACCGCGTAACCGCTTGGCCCGGTGACCACGTAGGGCGCCTTAGCGTAGCGTAATCCGCCAAGCCGGGGAGCCGCCGACAGCTTGCGCGCTGCCAAAGACCACTGGTCGGCCATCGCTACAATCGGCGGATGGCGAGCGACGACGATACCTCTTACAAGCAACTGTTCGCGCATCCGAAATGGTGCGCGACTTGCTGCTGGGCTTTGTCCCTGGAACGTGGGTCCGGCAGCTCGACCTCGCCAGTTTTGAGCGCGTCAGCGGCACCTACGTCGGCGACGGCGGCCAGCAACGGCACAGCGACATGGTGTGGAAGGTGCGCTTGTCCGGCGAGTGGATCTACATCTACCTGCTGCTCGAATTCCAGTCCCGCAGCGATCCATGGATGGCGCTGCGCATGCAGGTCTACATCGGACTGTTGTATCAGGATCTGATCAAGCGCCATGAGCTGCCGCAACGAGACAAGTTACCGGCGGTGTTTCCGGTGGTGCTGTACAACGGCAAGCCGCGATGGTCGGCCTCCATGAGTCTGGCCGATCTGGTCGCGCCGATGCCATTGGATTTGCAACCGCTGCAAGCGTCGCAGCGGTACGTGCTCGTCGATCAATGGCGCTTGTCCGGCGATGCGCTCGCGTTGCTCGACAACTTTGCCGCGACCGCGTTTCGCGTGGAACGACTGGAAACGAGGCAGTACATTTTGGAAGAGCTCGAAAAATGGCGGCAACTGGCTCCGTCAACGTGCACTCCGACTCTTGAAAGAGGGATCACGCGATGGACTTCAAATCGTTTGCGACAGAGGGGCCAGCGGCGTATCATTAATTTGCCTGACCTGAGTACGGAGGTTGACGCGATGAACGTCTCTTTATTTGACGCCCTTGAGAAGGAAATGCGATACCAGTCTGAGCTCGACGGCCATCGGGACCGGCTGAGGATGCTACTTGCCAAGCGTTTCGGTCCAGTGTCTGCACGGTTGAACAAGCGTATCGAGTATGCGGAAATGGATGATCTCAACCGCTGGTTTGACCGTCTCTTCGACGCCAGAACTCTGCGGGAAATATTCGCCGACAAGAAGATAGTGGAAATATAGGCAAGTGGCGGCATGCCGAACCAAGCCTGCCGCCACCCGCTTTAAGTCAACGCCTGATATTTAAAGTCTCTCAGCACGACGCTCCCGCTGCCGGCGCTGTAGATGCCCACTTTCAGGCTGAGGAATCCGCCAAACACGTTGTGGTGTATGCCGGATACCTCCATGCGCAAGCCGTGCAGCACCCAGGTCTTGCCGTCGTCGTGCGAGTAGCGGAACGTGACGATGTGGTCGTCATTGGTCATGCGCACCCGCACCGTTTTCGTCGCGACCTTGGCGCGCATCCAAGGTTGTTCCTCGGCATATTCGAACGTCTTCACCAGTTCCGGCGTGAAGCCCAGTCCCACAAACGCCTTGTGGTTATAAAACAGTAGCAGTCCGCCCTCGGCCTGGCCGGTCAGTTCCATCTCCAGCTCGACTTCATAGTTGCGGTCGCCGACGCCACAGGTCAGCGGCCGGCTGTCCACTGGTGAAGCACCCCGGCCAGCGATCGCCAGCCCCTGTGCCGTGTAGCGCACGCGCTGCATCTCGTCGGCCGCCGGATCGTGGAACGCCCACTGCACGCCGAAGCGGTTGCGCTTGAAGTCGTCCGACAGCGCCTGGCCCGCAGGCCCGGCCTTGCTGCCTTTCGGCTTGGGCAGCGGCTTGGACAGATCGCCGCCCAGCGCGCGGAACCAGCCGTCTGCCGTCCACTCCATCGGTTCGAGCAGCGTCTGCCGGCCCAGCGTACGGAAGCCGTTTTCGTAGCCGTGGTACACCATCCACCAGTCGCCCGCCGGGCCTTCGACCAGCGTTGCATGGCCGCGCGACCACCAGGGCTCGGCCGTGCTGAGCGTGCGCACCAGCGGGTTGTGCGGGCAATGCTCCCACGGCCCGTGGATCGACGTCGAGCGCGCGGCGATGACCATGTGGCCGGTCACCGGTCCGGCCGTGCCGCCGACCGCCGTCACCAGATAAAACCATTTACCACGCCGAAGCAGCTTCGGGCCTTCCGGCGCGAAATTCTCCACCACCCAATCGTCGGGATAGCGCCACGGTTGGTAGGCCTTTTCGAGCGGGCCGTCGGTCGCCAGGCCGTTGTCGGTCAGCCGAATTTTGCGGATGCCGTTGACGAACAGATAGCGCTTGCCATCCTCGCCGACGATGTGGCCGGGGTCGATGCAATCGCGGATATTCAGGTCGACCGGCTCGCTCCACGGACCTTCGATGCGGTCGGCCCAGATGGCGTAGATCGACCAGGCATTGCCGTCCGGCGCCGCCGGAATATAGATGAAATAGCGGCCATCGTGCTTGCACAGGTCGACCGCCCAGATCGTGCCTAGCGGCTTCGACAGCGCCGGGCCGATCGGACGCCAGTTCACCAGGTCGGTCGAATGCCAGATCACCAGGCCGGGATACGAGTAGAACGACGAATAGGTCAGGTAATAGTCGCTGCCGTCCTTGAGGATGGTCGGATCGGGATGGTCGCCCGCGATGATCGGATTGATGTAGGTGCCGTCGCCCTGGTCGGCTTGGCGCTGGCCTTCGATGCCGCGCCGCCATTTTTTCACGGCCGTGCGTGCGGGCGTGGCGGCGCACTCCGCCGCCGGCGCGATGCCGGGCGCCATGCCAAGGCCGGCGCCGACCATTAAAGTTTTGAACGCGTCTCTGCGCGATTGGTTGGTCACGTGGTG
>DASVTJ010000413.1:0-5832 GCA_036387635.1 Duganella sp. | reverse complement strand
TTGGGCGGGGATATGTTGAACTACAAAATTAGTACGGACCAATAAAAGGTCGAATCCATACCGAAGCCGGCTAGTGTAACGTGAAAAAGGGGTTGACGCAACAACTTAGTACGAGGTATGTCGGGTTTACGCGGCTTTTGTTGGCGGCCGTGGCGGCGGCGCCAAAAGCGAGGCGGCATGCGGGCTGCGGCAGTGATCAGGTGAACCGGAAAGAGAGGGCAAGCGAGTCGTTCGGGGCGCGCACCGTCCGGTAGCTGAGCGGGATCAATCGAAGCGGCCGGCGCGTCGATACCATGGAGTCCCACCAGCGATCGCTGGCCTTCTTCCCGCCTTGCCGCTCGAAAAAATGGCGCCCGACGCCCCAGGAGACATCATGCATCCCCTCTTCCGTACCGTTTTGCCGGTGCTGGCCGCTTGCGTCCTCGCCGCCGGTCCCGCTCAGGCCGGCGCTGCCGGCGCCACCCGTATCGGCGACGTCACGCTCGGCGTCATCGACCTGACGCCGCAGGACGGCGACAGGGCCGGCTACACCATCGATTCCTTCGACGGCCGGCTCATCGTTTATACAGACACCAGGAACACGGGCGGCGGCTTCGATCCGACCATCCTCAAGCCGGCGCCGTTCACCGCCGGGCGCGCGCTGGTGACGCATGACTCGGCCATCGCCGAAGCCGCAACGAGCGGCGCGGTCGGCGACGTCTCGGCACGCGCCTCGACCGGCACCGCCCTGGGCGTGGACAACATGGGCAGCGCCGAAAGCGAACAGCGCCTGTGGCTGACGCTGGCGCCGCACACGCTACTGACCGTTGCAGGCAACGTCGTCACGCAAGCGACCCGTTCCCTGGGCGCCGGCGAAGGCTATCGCGTCTTTAGCTGGGCATCGATCGACATCACCGACCGCGACATGATCACCACCAGCTACCTGACGCGCGAGAGCGCGCTGATCTGGGGCGAGAACATCGGCGCGGCCAGCAACAGCGAATACTTTACGCTGGCGTTCGCCAATCCCGGCGCCGCCGCGATGGCAATCAGCCTCAACTTCCTTGCCTATACGGACGTGACCGTCGCAGCGTCGGCAGTGCCGGAGCCGGCCACCTACGGCATGCTGCTGGCGGGTCTGCTGCTGACGGGAATCGCAACTCGCCGGGTGCGCGGACGCGCGGGCTAAGCGCTGGCGACAGCAATAAGCCCGGGCGTTGCCGCTAGCGGTTCAGCCGCTTGAGGATCTGCGCCCGCAGCATGCGCGCCCCAATGTCGTCGAGCGGCGCCAGCGTATGGCGCGCGGCCGGTGGAATGTGCTCGGCCTCGCCGCCGTCGCTGTCGAACACGTAATGGCGGAAGATCTCCTTCCACGCGGCGCGTTGGGCCGGCGGCAGGTCGCGCAGCGTCATCAGCGCTAGCGCCAACGTGTTGGCCGGCGTGTCCATCCAGGCCGGCGACTGCCGCCACCAGTAATTGATCAGGATGTTGAACGGGTCGAGCCCGGCCACGTGATGCCACCACATGCTGGGGATGAACAGCGCGTCGCCCGGCCCCAACTCGGCCGACTGCGCGTGGCGCAACGCCTCGGCGAACAACGGATAGCGCGCCAGGTCAGGCTGATCCAGATCGACCAGGCTGACCGATTGCCCCGCCGGCGTGAAGTCGAGCGGACCGACGTACAGATTTTTCAGCTGCTCCGGCGGAAACAGTGTGAAGCGGCGGCGCCCGGCGGCCACGCAGGCCAGATTGTCGGGCACGTCGTAGTGGGCGGGAATGCGTGTGCGGTTACCGATCCAGATGCTGGCCAGCGGATCGCGCGCGCCCAGGTTGACATCGTTTTCAGCGCGCAGGCCCGGCAGGCAGGTGTCGACCGTGGTCGAGCCGACGTACAAGGTCGGCGGATCGGCGTCGGCCAGGTGCGCTTGCAGCGCGTCGAGCACTTGGTCGAAGCGCACCATCTGCGTGGTGAAATTGAAGCCGCTCAGATCGTCGTTGTAGAAGATGCGCCCGCCAGTGCCCGGCGGGCTGTGGCTGGCCAGCACGGTGGCGTTCCGGTAGAAGCGGCGCAGATAGGCGTCGGCGGTTGCCGCCGAATCCCTGGCGGCGCGCACCAAAGGCCAGTCGGCCACCAGGCCGCGCAGCACCAGCGGCACCGGCGAGGCCAGGATGTCGTCGGGCAGCGGGCCGCCGCCCTGCCCCCCACCATCTCCACCCTCGCCACCGTCGCGATCGCCGCCCCGCGCCATCAGCGCACGCACGCGCCCGCCATCCATTTCCACTATCGCTTGCATCGACTTCCCCCATGAAAAAGGCCGTCGCAATGCGACGGCCCGTGGCACACTTCAACCGCGACGGATTAGAACTTGTAGCGCGCGCCCAGCATGTAACGCGGACCGGCTTGCGTCACGTTCAAGGTCGAACGCTCGGTGCGGCCGTACTGGCGCTGGGTGGCATTGGTCAGGTTGATGACCTCGGCCTGCAGGCTCAGCTTCTCGTTGATATTGTACCCAATACTCACGTCGGTCTGACCGTACTTGTCGGTGTACACCGGCGCGGGGCGGCCGCCGCCGGCATCGATGGTCGCGGCCAGGAAGCTGTCGCGCCAGTTGTAGGCCACCCGCACCGACCATTTCTGGTCTTCGTAGATACCCACCAGATTGGCCGAGTTGCTCAGCCCCAGGATCGCGAACTGATCCTGGACATTGGCGTCGTCGTACTTGGTCGGCGAGGTCACGTACGTGTAGTTGGCCTGGACGCCGAAGCCGCTGCGCCCGAACATGTGCTGCAAGTTGATTTCGGCGCCCTTGACGGTGGCCGACTTCTGGTTGGCATACGAGGTCAACAGGAATGGCATCAGCGGATCGCCCGGCAAGCCGGTGATCTTGCCATCGAGGTTGCCGTCCGACTTGACGCCAGTGTATTGCACGCCCGGTTGGCCGCGGAAGTTGGTCAGGATGTAGTTGCGCAGGCAGTTGGTGTCGGCCGCCGAACAACCGGCGCCCCGCGCCGCGTTGTAATACGCGCCGCCGACCGGCGTGTGCAGATCATAGAGCGACGTCGACGTTGCCGTCTGGCCGGCGTAGTTGTCCATCTTCTTGTGGAAGCCGGCGACGGACAGCACGCTTTGCTGGTCGTAATACCATTCCCACGACAAGTCCAGATTCTTCGACTTGACAGGTTTCAGGGCCGGGTTGCCGACCGAGGCGGTGCCGCCGGTGAACACGTTGCCGATAGTGCCGAGCGTCAGGCCGCCCTGCATCTGGTCGTAGCGCGGCCGGCCGATGGTGGTGCCGATGCTGGCGCGCAGCTTCATGTCGGGACGCAGATCGGCGTCGAAGTTCAAGCTCGGCAGCACGTTGTTGTAGCTGGCGTCCTGGGTGCTGTACGACTTGCCGGCGAATGTGAGCGGCAATTCATTCTGCGATTCCCATACCACGCCGGTGCCCACCAGTACTTGCGCCACCGAGGTGACCTTGGTGCGCTCCATGCGCACGCCGATCGACGAGTGGAACGGGATGGCGGTATCCCAGTCGGTACCGAACGACACATAACCGGAGGTGGTTTTTTCCTTCAGCTCGCGGTCGGTGTCGGCGCTGTCGAAGTTCGGCAGGTAGGTCGACAGGCCGGTGGCCTGGGCCGTGGCGGCGCGCACCTTGCCGAAGTCGAAGGTGTAGAGCGAACCGAACAGCTCGGGCGCGTTGTGGCCGCCGAACTCCTTGAAGAACGAGCCGAGGGAATTGGCCTGGAACAGGCTGCCCGGATAATCGGAAGCCTTGGAGGCGCCGCCCCAGCTGTTGTTCTGCACGTTGGAGTAGGTCGAACGGTTGGTCGAGTCGGTGTAGCCGACGCCGAAGTTCAGCTCGGACGCCTCGAACAGCTTCAGGTTACCCTTGGTCTGCGCCTGGTTGATGGTGGCCTTCTGCCAGCTGTTGTGGAACCATGACCCGGTGGCCTGGATCGGCGCCGCGGCCAGGTTGGCGGCCGGCATGCTCACCACCGGCAACTCCTTGGTGAAGTCGACCATCGTGTTGCCGCGGCTGTAGCTGGCGTTCGACAGGTTGTTCTCGGTGCCCCATGGGCTGTCGGCGCCGGATTCGGCGTTCGAATGGTGGAGGTCGAGCTCCAGGCGCAGGTCGTTGCTGGCCTTCCACACGGTGTTGAAGCCGATCGACTTGTTCTTGGTCCTGGTCGCGTAGTCGCCGCCGACCACCGAGATGTCCTGCGGCGACGTGTACGTCTCCATATAGGTCAGCGGGGTCTGCACCTTGCCGCCCGGCCATGAGCTGGTCGAGGTCGGGATCTGGCCGAACCACACGCTCATCTCGTTGCGCTTGGTCTGGATCTTCTGTTCCGAATACGTCAAGTCCAGCGTCGTGGTCAGTTCCTTGACCGGGCGGAATTGCAGCACCAGCTGGCCGTTGGTGCGCTGACGCTGGATCGCGTTGACGCCGTAGCCAAAGTTTTGCGGGATCAAATACAGATCGCTCGGGCCGGGACGGTTGGTGATGTTCTGCGAGCCCGGCTGGCCGGGCTGTGGCAGGGTCGAGCCCTCGGGAAGGGTCGCCGAACCCAGGAACGGGCCCTGGTAACCGTTGGCCAGGCCGGCGCGGTTGAAGCCGGAGTCGCGGCGCTGGTGGCTAGCGCTAACAGCGATGCCGAAGCGGCCGTCGGCGCTGGTGTTGCTGTAGATGCCCGACACTTCCGGGGTGACGCTGTCGCCCTTGAGCATGCCGGGCAGTTCGCTGTTGGAGCTGTCCTTGACGGCCTTGGCGCCGATGCTGGCGCGCATGCCCGGCGTCTCGAGCGGACGCGCGGTCATGACGTTGATGGTGGCACCGATGCCGCCGGTCGGGCTGTCGGCGCGGCCGGTCTTGTAGACCTGCAGCTGCGAAATGGATTCCGACGCCAGGTTGGAGAAGTCGAACGAGCGGCCCGACAAGTCGCTCAGGTCGGTGGTCGGCATCTGGCGGCCGTTCAGCAGCACCAGGTTGAAGTCGGGGCCGAGGCCGCGCACGGTGACCTTCTGGCCCTCGCCGTTGCTGCGGTCGATCGACACGCCGGAAATGCGCTGCAGCGATTCGGCCAGGTTGGTGTCGGGGAATTTACCGATGTCGTCGGCGACGATGCCGTCGACGATGCCGTCGGCGTTGCGCTTCATGTTCATGGTCGACTGCATGCTGGCGCGGATGCCGGTGACCACCACTTTCGGCCCGTCGGTGCCGTCGCCCGGTACCGGGCCGGACACTTGGGCGTAGGCCGGGACAAAGCCGGCGCAGGCACCGGCCACAGCCAGGCTGATCAGACGGCGGCGGCCCAGCGGACCTCTTGAAATCGTTTTCATATTTGTACGCACTTACATCTCCTCATTTATATTTATTTATCCGACACTGATCGAGCAGTGAGCAACGTCGGAAGTAGTAACACAACAAACCGCAAAACTGTCGACCCCATCGCATAACAAATCTACAAGGCCAAGCAAGAATAAGTGCAAAAAAACCATTAGTCAATTGATCGAACGAATTACTGTGCTGAATTCGCCATGTGTTGTAAGGACGCACCACCGATGCGCATCCGGCGCCGCGATGGCGCCCCAAAACGGGGCGCTGGGTGCCGCCGGGGCGTATCATCGCCGCAGTCCCACTCCCGGAGCCGACCCATGATCGTCGCAGGCGACCAGCAGCTGCTCAAGCAAATCAACCGCATGGCGTTGGTGCGCCACCTGTGCGGCGCGCCCGGCCTGTCGCGCGCGGCGCTGGCCGAGGCGGTCGGCCTGACCAAGTCCACCGTCAGCCTGCTGGTGCGCGAACTGATGGACGAGGGCTGGCTGTGCGAAAGCGCCCTGGTCGCCAC
>DASVTJ010000412.1:0-3597 GCA_036387635.1 Duganella sp. | reverse complement strand
GCGGCCACGCCGATGGTGGCGTAGGTCGGCAGCACGGCGATGGCCAGCGAGCCGGCGCACATCATCAGCACCGAGATCATCATCGACTTTTTGCGGCCGACACGGTCGGCGATGCGGCCGAACATCCAGCCGCCGATCGGGCGCATCAGGAAGCCGACGGCGAACACGGCGGCCGATTTCAGGAATTCGGCGGTGGAGTTCCCGCTCGGGAAGAATTGGCTGGCGAAGTAGATCGAGGCGAACGAGTAGACGTAGAAGTCGAACCATTCGACCAGGTTGCCGGACGAGGCGCTGATGATGGCGAAGACGCGTTTGCGTTTTTCTTCGGCGGTGTAATGCGGCTGTTCGGTTGCGGTTGCGGTTGCAGTTGCGGTCATGCGGGTTCCTTGCGAAATAATGGGTGCGTTGCTCGGCGACGAAATATTGACGAGGCTACAAGTATTTCCGATTGTAAGGCATCTGAACCGGCGTCGCCGCGACGCTTGGATTTTGCCCGTTCGTCTGCCCGTCCGGACGCCACGTCCGGCAACGAGCGGTTTAACAACCGTGGCCATATCGGCAACGCGGGTGTGCGCGCCGCGCGACACTCTGCGTTCGGCCGCCTCAACTATGCCGTAATTCGTCTACAACAGCGGTGTGGCATGGTAGTATTTCTTTTTGGCAATGTCAGGCGCGCGCCCCGCTGGAGCGGCCGATCTCGCCGCCGCCGCGAACCGGCCATGCCCACACAAAATTGTTCCAGGAGTACAGGTAGTGAACGCGAATACAGACGTAACTTTTGACCAGTCCGGCATCGCCGCAACGCTGGCCACGCTGGACGACGCAGGCTTGGACGCGCTCGACTTTGGGGTGATCGGCTTCGACCGGGAGGGCCGGGTGCAACGCTACAACGCCTTCGAGTCGAAGGCGGCCGGCCTGCGCACCGAGCGCGTGCTGGGGCAAGACTTGTTTACGCTGGTGGCGCCGTGCATGAACAATTTCCTTGTCGCGGAACGGTTCGTGGAGGCGCAAGAAACCGGCGCCGCGCTCGACGACACCATTAACTATGTGCTCACGCTGCGCATGCGTCCGACCAAGGTCAAGCTGCGCTTGGTGTCGGAACCGGCGGCCACGTTCTCGTACGTGCTGGTGCACCGCCTATGAGCGCGGCCGCGCCCGGCTCCGACGCCCAGGAATACGAGACGCTGCTGCAGTTTCTGTATCTGGCGCCCGTCGGCCTGGTGCAGTTGGCCATGGACGGCGAGATCACGATGATGAATCCGCTCTCGGCGCAGTTGCTGATGCCGTTGAGCCAGGATGGCGACCTGACCAATTTCTTTGACGCGCTGGCGTCCGTGGCGCCGGACCTGCGCCACATGTGTGTCGACTTTCCCGCCGCCTACGGCCAGATCTGCGATGCCAGCCGCCTGCACCTGCATGCGGACGCCGACGGCACGGGGCCGCAGGTACTGTCGCTGAGCATGCTCAAACTCGATGGCGGACGGCTGATGGCCGTGCTCAACGACGTCACTTTGCAGGAGCGGCGCGAGCGCCAGCTGCGCAAGACCGACGCCTGGCTGAGCGCGATCATGACCAACATCGCCGATTACGCGCTGGTGAGCCTGGACAAGGACGGCTTGATCGAGTCGTGGAACGAAAGCATCGGCCGGGTCACCGGTTTCGACGCGGCCAGCGTGGTCGGCAAGTCGTACTCGCTGTTCTATCCGGCCGACGCCAGCACCCCGGAGCAGCAGCAGGACCGCCTGCGCGACGCCGACGACAACGGCTGGGCGTTGGAAGAGGGGCTGCGCAGCCGCGCCGACGGCGGCCAGTTCTGGGGCAGTTCGATGATCTCGCCGCTGCCGGACCGTTCCGGCGAGGCCGCGCGAAAAGTCGTGAGTGCTTGTACGGTTGCGAAGGCGGCGGCAGACCCGGCCGAGGACGACGAGCCGGCCTATTGCCTGATCATCCGCGACATTTCCGACAAGCGCGACGTCAGCGAAAGCTTGCGCAAGGCCACCTACTGCGATCACTTGACGGGCCTGTCGAACCGGCGCGCGTTCTTCGAGGCGGCCAGCCTGGAGCTGGTGCGGCGCCAGCGCGCGCCGCGGCCGGTATCGCTGATCATGCTCGATGCCGACCATTTCAAGGCCATCAACGACGACTATGGCCATCCGGCCGGCGACGCTGTGCTGCGCCAACTGGCGGCGTCGCTCAAAGGCGTGTGCCGGCAGGTCGATGTGCTGGCGCGCGTTGGCGGGGAGGAATTCGCGGCGATTTTGCCGTCGGTCGGCCTTGCCGACGCGATGGCGGTGGCCGAGCGCCTGCGCGCCCATGTGGAACTGGCGCCGACGCTGTACGACGGACATGCCATCGGCTGCACCGTCAGCATCGGCGTGGCGACGATGGACGATACGCTCACCGGCGTCGATGACCTGATCAAGCGCGCCGACCAGGCGCTGTACGCGGCCAAGCGGCTCGGGCGCAACCAAGTGGCGAGCTGGACGCCGGAGATGCAAGATATTACTAAACAGAATTTATCGGTGTCGCCATGACTGGTTATAACGAGAACGCTTACGAGACGCTGATGCAGTTTTTGTATCGCGCGCCCGTGGCGTTGATACAGGTGCAGCATGACGGGGCGATCGAAATGCTCAATCCGATGGCGTCGCGCTTGCTGATGCCGCTGTCGCCCGACGGCGAGCTGGACAATCTGTTCGACGTGCTGCTGCCGTTCGCGCCCGATCTGCGCCAGCTGTGCGCCGACTTCCAGGACGAGCAGGGCGTGGTGTGCGAGGGCAAGCGGATCGCCGTGGGCGAGGCGCACGGGCACGCCGACAGTCCGGCGGTGCTGTCGCTGGGCCTGCTGAAGATCGAGGGCAAGCGCTTGATGGCGGTGCTGCTCGACGCCACCCAAGAGGTCGAGCGCGAGCAGCGCACCCTGGCCAGCCGGCTGGCGCGCGCCGCCCGCCTGGACATGCTGACCCAGCTGCCCAACCGCGCCGGCGCGCTGGAGGTGTTGCAAAGCATGGCGAACCGTCCGCGCGCGGCCGAGGGCGACCATTGCGCCGCCTTGTTCGTCAACCTGGACCGCTTCAAGCATATCAACGACGCGTTCGGCAACGACGTTGGCGACCAGGTCATCGTGCTGGTGGCCGAGCGCTTGCGGGCCACCGTCAGGACCAATACCCGCGTACCCGGCACGCAGATGGCGAGCGAGGTGGCGGCGCGCGTTGGCGGCGACGAGTTTGCCGTGCTGCTCGACGGCCTGCGCGATCCGCAGATCGCCGAGCGCATCGCCACACGCCTGTTGCAGCGTTTGAGCGAGCCGTATCGGATCGGCACGCACGAAATCGCCTGTACCTTTAGCCTGGGCATCGCGGCGCTCGACCCGGCCTCGCACGACGCCGACGATCTACTGCGCGACGCCGCCCTGGCGATGGCGGTGGCCAAGGCGAGCGGCGGGGACCGCTTCATGCTGTTTCAACGCCAGATGCGCGACCAGGCCAAGTTGCGCGGTGGGCTGGAAGCCGATTTGCGCGTGGCCATCGAACGCGGCGAACTGTTCACCGTTTATCAGCCGGTGGTCGGGCTGCTGGCGGACGGGCGCGTCGATCG
>DASVTJ010000411.1:0-3688 GCA_036387635.1 Duganella sp. | reverse complement strand
TCGGGATGCGCGAAGTAGAAGCCGGACACCGCCGCGCCCGGATACATGGCGAACGATTCGGTCAGCACCATGCCGATTTCCTCGGCCTGCATGGTGTCGAACATCTCGCGCTTGACGGTGTGCTCCGGGCAGGCCGGGTAGCCCGGCGCCGGCCGGATGCCGGTGTACTTCTCGGCGATCATGTCGTCGTTGGTCAGCGCCTCGGCGGCCGCGTAGCCCCACAGGTCCTTGCGCACGCGCTCGTGCAGGTATTCGGCGAAGGCCTCGGCCAGGCGGTCGGCCAGCGACTTGAGCATGATCGACGAGTAGTCGTCGTGCGCGTCTTCGAAGCGCTTCTCGTACTTCTCGATGCCCAGGCCGGCGGTGACGGCGAACATGCCAATGTAATCCTTCACCCCCGATTCCTTCGAGGCGATGAAGTCGGACAGGCACTGGTTCGGCCGCTGCACGCCGTCGACCAGCGGCTTGACGCCTTGCTGGCGCAGGCCGTAATACGTGAAGTCGACGGTGGTGCGCGTGTCGTCGGTGTAGATCTCGATATCGTCGTCGTTGACGGTGTTGGCCGGCAGCAGCGAGATGACGCCGTTGGCGGTCAGCCAGCGGCCGTCGATGACCTTTTTGAGCAGCGCCTGGCCTTCTTCGAACACTTTGGTGGCCGCTTCGCCGACCACGTCATCGGTCAGGATCGCCGGGAACGGACCGGCCAGGTCCCAGGTCTGGAAGAACGGACCCCAGTCGATATACCGGGCGATGGTGGCCAGGTCGACGTTGCGGAATTCGCGGCGGCCGATGAACTTCGGCTTGACCGGCGCGTTGGCGCCATCGAAGGACAGCTTCATCTTGTTGGCGCGCGCGTCCTTCAGGGACAGCATCGGCAGCGCCTTTTTATTGGCGTGCTGCTCGCGGATGCGCACATAGTCCTGCGCGATGTCGTCGATGTACTGCTGGCGGCTCTCGGGCGTGAGCAGTGACTGCGCCACCGACACCGACCGCGAGGCGTCCGGCACGTACACCACAGGGCCTTCGTAGTTGTGGGCGATCTTGACGGCGGTGTGGGCGCGGCTGGTGGTGGCGCCGCCGATCAGCAGCGGAATTTTCAGCATGCGGAAATGCTCGTCGCGCTGCATCTCTTTCGCCACGTAGGCCATCTCCTCGAGCGACGGCGTGATCAGGCCGGACAAGCCGATGATGTCGGCGTTTTCCAGCTTGGCGCGCGCCAGGATCTCGGAGCAGGGCACCATCACGCCCATGTTCACCACCTCGAAGTTATTACACTGCAGGACCACCGAGACGATGTTCTTGCCGATGTCGTGGACGTCGCCCTTGACGGTGGCGAAGACGATCTTGCCCTTCGGTTTGGCGACGATGCCGGTGCGCTTTTCCTCGGCCAGCTTTTCCTCTTCGATGTACGGAATCAGGTGGGCCACGGCCTGCTTCATCACGCGCGCCGACTTGACCACCTGCGGTAGGAACATCTTGCCTTGTCCGAACAGGTCGCCGACGATGTTCATGCCGTCCATCAGCGGGCCTTCGATCACGTGGATCGGCCGGCCGTTGGCGGCCAATACCTGCTGGCGCATCTCTTCGGTGTCGTCGGTGATGAACTGGGTGATGCCGTGCACCAGCGCGTGCGCCAGGCGTTTTTCCACCGGGCCGCTGCGCCATTCCAGGTTCTGCGCGTCCTGCTTGCCGGCGCCGGCCTTCAGGGTGCCGGCGATGTCGATCATGCGCTCGGTGGCGTCGTCGCGGCGGTTCAGCACCACGTCCTCGACGCGCTCGCGCAGCTCGGCCGGCAGGTCGTCGTAGACGCCGACCATGCCGGCGTTGACGATCCCCATGGTCATGCCGGCCTGGATCGCGTGGTACAGGAACACGGTGTGGATCGCCTCGCGCGCCGGGTCGTTGCCGCGGAACGAGAACGAGACGTTGGAGACGCCGCCCGAGATCTTCGCGTGCGGCAGGTTCTGTTTGATCCAGCGGGTGGCGTTGATGAAGTCCACCGCGTAGTTGTTGTGTTCCTCGATGCCGGTGGCGATGGCGAAGATGTTCGGGTCGAAGATGATGTCTTCCGGCGGGAAGCCGACGGTGTTGACCAGCAGCTTGTAGGCGCGCTCGCAGATTTCGGTCTTGCGCTCGAAGGTGTCGGCCTGGCCTTTTTCGTCGAAGGCCATGACGATGACGGCGGCGCCGTAGCTCAGGCACAGGCGCGCCTGGCGGATGAACTCTTCCTCGCCTTCCTTCATCGAGATCGAGTTGACGATCGATTTGCCCTGCACGCATTTGAGGCCCGCTTCGATCACCGACCATTTCGACGAGTCGATCATGATCGGCACGCGCGAGATGTCCGGTTCCGACGCGATCAAATTCAGGAAGCGCGTCATCGCCGCCTGCGAGTCGAGCATCGCCTCGTCCATGTTGATGTCGATGACCTGGGCGCCGTTTTCCACCTGCTGGCGCGCCACGCTCAAGGCCTCGTCGTACTGCTCGTTGAGGATCATGCGCGCGAACGCCTTCGAGCCGGTGACGTTGGTGCGCTCGCCGACGTTGACGAACAGCGAGTTCTCGTCGATGGTGAACGGTTCAAGGCCCGACAGGCGCTGCGCCACCGGCACTTCCGGCACCACGCGCGGGGCCGTTTTGGACAGCATCTCGCCGATGGCCTGGATGTGGTCCGGCGTGGTGCCGCAGCAGCCGCCGGCGATGTTGACGAAGCCGGCGTCGGCGAACTCGCGCAGCAGCGCCGAGGTGTCGGCCGGCAGCTCGTCGAAGCCGGTGTCGCTCATTGGGTTGGGCAGGCCGGCGTTCGGGTAGATGCAGACAAAGGTGTCGGCGATCTGCGACAGCTCTTGCGCGTAGGGGCGCATCAGCGCCGCGCCGAGCGCGCAATTGAGGCCGATCGTCAGCGGCTTGGCGTGGCGCACCGAGTTCCAGAAGGCCGGCACGGTCTGGCCGGACAGGATGCGGCCCGACGCGTCGGTGACGGTGCCCGAGATCATCAGCGGCAGGCGCGGCACGCCCGGGTTCTCGGCATAAAATTTGTCGATCGCGAACAGCGCGGCCTTGCAGTTCAACGTGTCGAAGATGGTTTCGACCAGCAGCACATCGACGCCGCCTTCGATCAGCGCCGTGGTTTGCTGGTGGTAGGCTTCGACCAGCTGGTCGAAGGTGATGTTGCGCGCGGCCGGGTCGTTGACGTCGGGCGAGATCGACGCGGTCTTCGGCGTCGGCCCGAGGGCGCCGGCGACGAAGCGCGGCTTGTCGGCGCTGCTGTACTTGTCGCACGCGGCGCGCGCCAGTTTCGCGGCCTGCACGTTCATCTCGTAGGCCAGGTGGCCCATGTGATAGTCGTCCTGCGCGATGGTGGTGGCGCCGAAGGTGTTGGTTTCGATCAGGTCGGCGCCGGCGGCCAGATAGCGCTCGTGGATTTCCTGGATCACGTGCGGCTGCGTCAGCGTCAGCAGCTCGTTGTTGCCCTTGACGAACAGCTCGCGCGCGCCGCTGCCGGCGGGCGCGGCGAAGTCGATGAAGCGCCCGGCCGGGCCGCCACGGTACGCCGTTTCATCGAGCTTGTACTGCTGGATGATGGTGCCCATCGCGCCATCGAGAATCATGATGCGGCGCGCCAGAATCTCGCGCAGTTGGGCATCGCTCTTGGACATGACGGTATGGGACACGGTGTTGTTCATTT
>DASVTJ010000410.1:0-2051 GCA_036387635.1 Duganella sp. | reverse complement strand
CGCCCGCATCAAGGATGTGCTGGTCGACGATTGCCTGCCCGATGCGCTGATCTACCAGGGCGTGGCGCGCGACGAGATCCAGCGCCGCATGCGCGCGGCGATCATGCAAGTGCTGGCCCTGAGCGACGCGCCGCCCGATTTGCCGCTGATGATCGTATCGGAAAGCCTGGGCAGCAAGATCGTGTTCGATACGCTGCTGCGCATGACGCGGGAGGACGCCGGCTCGCCAGCCGCGCAGATGGCCACGCGCGCCGTCGATCGCCTGCGCTTTCTGGTAATGGCGGCCAATCAGATTCCGCTGTTGTCGCTGGCCGATCAGCAGATCGCGCCCGCCGGCGCCGGTGCCGCCCCGGTTCGCCAGGCGGTGCCGGCTCCACCCGACAGTTTGCAACTGCTGTTGCAAGGGCGGCTAGCAAGGCAGAACCGGTCGTTGGTCGATCGCAGCCTGACGTTGGTGGCCTTTACCGATCCGAACGACGTGCTGGCGTACACGCTGCCGGCGCAGCGCCACACCAGCGCGAACGTGACGGTCTACAACATTCTCGTTTCCAACGCGCCGACCTACCTAGGTTTGCTCGAGCGTCCCGACCGTGCCCACCGGAACTACCTGACCAATCCGGACGTGGGCCGCCTGATCGCCTGCGGCCTTCCGTCCAGCAGTCTGTGCAAGCGGGAGTAGCGGGAAGGGTTTGGGGTGTACACCCCCTGTATATATATCCCCCCGTATCCCCCCGCACCCACCTCGCGCTGATCGATCATCTTTGGGCGCACGGCGACATGCGGCCGCCCGACGAGGTCGTCACGCTGGCGGTCAAGGAATGGATCGCGCGCAACTATGCGTCCGGCGCCGAGCGCGGCTATCAGTGGAAAGACCTGTTCCTGCCACACGGCACCCGTTTGCGCATCCGCCACAAAGGCTTGTGCCACTTCGCGCAAATAGAAGGCGATCTGCTGATCGCCGAAGGCCAGATCGTTTCACCGCGCGCATGGGCGATGCAAGTGTGCGGCTCGGTGCGTAACGCCTGGCGCGACATCTACATTCGGCGCAACCACACCGAATCCTGGACCCAGGCGAGCGCCTGGCGCACCAGTAACGAGGCCAATCCCAAGCGCCCCGGCATCGACCGCCGCCGGAACCCCCGCCGCCGGCTCGACTAAAACAGCATCAGCCGCCCGCCACCACCATCTTCTCGATCAGGATCGAGCCGGTCTGCCGGGCGCCGCGCACCAGCACATCGGCGCCGACGGCCACGATCTGCGCCAGCATGTCTTTCATATTGCCGGCGATGGTGATCTCCTCGACCGGATACTGGATGATGCCGTTCTCCACCCAAAAGCCCGACGCTCCGCGCGAATAGTCGCCCGTTACGAAGTTGGTGCCCTGGCCCATCAACTCGGTCACCAGCAGGCCGGTGCCCATTTTCTTCAGCATCGCCACGAAATCGTCGCCGGCATCGGTCAGCGTCGACGTCAGCGACAGGTAGTGCGCGCCGCCGGCGTTACCGGTCGTTTGCATGCCCAGCTTGCGCGCCGTGTACGTCGACAGGAAGTAGCCCTGCACCACGCCATCCTTGACCACATCGCGTTTGACGGTGCGCACGCCCTCGTCGTCGAACGGCGCCGAGCCGACGCCGCCGACGACATGCGGGTCCTCGTGGATCTGCACATGCCCGGGGAACACCTGCTTGCCCAGCGTATCGATCAAAAAGCTCGACTTGCGGTACAGCGCCCCGCCGGACGTGGCCTGCACGAAGGCGCCCAGCAAACCAGCCGCCAGCGGCGCCTCGAACAGCACCGGGCAGGTGCGCGTGTCGATGGTGCGCGCATTCAGGCGCGCCAGCGCGCGCTCGGCGGCGTAGCGGCCGACGGCCTCCGGCGCCGCCATCTTGGTGGCGTCGCGCACCGACGAGTACCAGCTGTCGCGCTGCATGTTGGCGCCCTTGCCGGCGATCGGCGCCACCGACAGCGTGTGGCGCGAATACGGATAGCCGCCGGTGAAGCCGCGCGAATTGGCCGCCACGAAATGCGACTGCTGCACGTGCACGCCGGCG
>DASVTJ010000409.1:0-2438 GCA_036387635.1 Duganella sp. | reverse complement strand
CGGCGCAGGTCGGCGTCGACCATCATCTGGCACAGCTCTTCCAGCGTGGTCTTCGGCTCCCAGCCCAGCTCGCGCTTGGCCTTGGCCGGATCGCCGATCAGGAGTTCGACTTCGGCCGGACGGTAGAACTTCGGCGAGATGCGCACCAGGGTCTTGCCGCTCTTGGTGCAGACGCCGGTTTCGTTTTCGCCGCTGCCGTTCCATTCGAGGTTGATCCCGGCGGCCTTGAAGGCCATCGTGACGAAGTCGCGCACGGTCTCGGTGCGGTTGGTCGCCAGCACATAGGTGTCGGGCTGCTCGGCTTGCAGCATGCGCCACATGCCTTCGACGTATTCCTTGGCGAAGCCCCAGTCGCGCTTGGCGTCGAGGTTGCCCAGTTCCAGCACGTCGAGCTTGTTCAGCACGATCTTGGCGACCGAATCGGTGATCTTGCGGGTGACGAATTCACGGCCGCGCAGCGGCGACTCGTGGTTGAACAGGATGCCCGAGGAACCGAAGATGCCGTAGCTCTCGCGGTAGTTGATCGTCATCCAGTGGGCGTACAGCTTGGCCACGCCATACGGGCTGCGCGGGTAGAACGGGGTCTCCTCGACCTGCGGGATGGCCTGCACCTTGCCGAACATTTCCGAGGTCGACGCCTGGTAGAAGCGGATCTTCGGATTGATCAGGCGGATCGCCTCGAGCAGATTGACGGCGCCGAGGCCGGTGATCGATGCGGTGGTCAGCGGCTGGTCGAAGGACACGCCGACGAAGCTTTGCGCGGCCAGATTGTAGACTTCATCCGGTTGCGCGGTCTGGATCAGGCGCAGGCTCGATGCCAGGTCGGTCAGGTCGTATTCGACCAGCGACAGGTTCGGGTGCGCCGCAATGCCCAGTTCCTCGATACGCCAGAAGTTGGTCGAACTGGCGCGGCGGAAGGTACCGGTAACGTGGTAGCCCTTCTCGAGCAGCAGTTGCGCCAGGTAGGCGCCGTCCTGGCCAGTAATACCAGTGATAACGGCTCTTTTTGTTGTGTTCTGCATGATGTGAAAATTCCGGATGAAAGTCGTACGCGGCGAATATTTTTCTGACAACCCCATATTGTAACAGAGGTATTTGCCCGTTACGGAGGCAGACGCAACATAACAACAGGCAAGGGCCCAGCATTATTTATTAGAAAACGGCCGCGGTGGGTGAACGCTTACGGATTGTTACTTGTACACGGACGAAAAAACAGGCGAGCACGCTCGCCTGTGAGTCCACTCAATAGCGCCAGATGGGCCGAACTTTTATCGGCCCAACGAGCCAGATCCGGGTGTCGAGTTCAAATTCAGCGGTTCGACACCGCATCGACCACGCACAGCGCCGTCATGTTGACGATCCGGCGCACCGTGGCCGACGGGGTCAGGATGTGCACCGGCCTGGCGCAGCCGAGCAGCACCGGGCCCACCGCGATGCCGTTGCCGGCCGCCGTCTTGAGCAGGTTGTAGGCGATATTGGCCGACTCGATGTTCGGCATGACGACCATGTTGGCGTCGCCCTTCAGGGTCGACTGCGGCATGATCTTGGCGCGCAGCTTCGAGTCGAGCGCCGCGTCGCCGTGCATCTCGCCGTCGATCTCCAGGTTCGGCGCCTTCTGCTGCACCAGCGCCAGCGTGGCGCGCATCTTGCGGGCCGACTCGCTGTCCGAGGTGCCGAAGTTCGAATGCGACAGCAGCGCCACGCGCGGGGCAATGCCGAAGCGTTCCAGTTCCTCGGCCGCCATGATCGTGATCTCGGCCAGTTCCTCCGCCGTCGGATTCTCGTTGACGTGGGTGTCGACCATCGCGATCTGGCGCTCTTCGGTGATGACGAAGTTCATCGCCGCATACACGTTGGCGCCGGCGCGCTTGCCCAGCACCTTGTCGATGAAGTCGAGGTGGGTCCAGGTGGTGCCGTAGGTACCGCAGATCATGCCGTCGGCGTCGCCCTTGTGGATCATCATCGCGCCGATCAGCGTATGACGGCGGCGCATCGCCAGTTTCGCCATGTCGGCGGTCACGCCGCGGCGCATCACCATCTGGTGGTAAGTTTGCCAGTAGTCGCGGTAGCGCTCGTCGAAATCGGGGTTGATGACGTCGAAGTGCACGCCCAGTTTCAGGCGCAGGCCGAATTTCTCGATGCGCTGCTCGAGCACGGCCGGACGGCCGACCAGGATCGGGCGCGCCAGCTTCTCGTCGACCACCACCTGCACCGCGCGCAGCACGCGTTCGTCCTCGCCCTCGGCGTAGACGATGCGCTTGAGTTCCGGCGGGGTGCTTTTCGCCACCTGGAACAACGGCTTCATGAACGAACCGCTGCGGTACACGAATTGCTGCAGGCTCTCGGCGTAGGCATCCAGGTCCGCGATCGGACGGGTGGCGACGCCGCCTTCCATCGCCGCCTTGGCAACCGCCGGCGCGATGTGGGTCAGCAGGCGC
>DASVTJ010000408.1:0-16545 GCA_036387635.1 Duganella sp. | reverse complement strand
CGACGCCGCCAATGTCCCGGCGAAGCCCACCAGCCCGAATGCCCCGATGGCGCCATGCGAGTAGTTGTACGGCGGCGCGCTGAGCGGCAGTACCAGCGCGCTCCACAGGATGCTGAACGCGGCGAACATCAGCATCGCGATAGTGCCGCGCACTTGCAGCACGCGGTCGCGCCGCAGCAGCGTAAGCATCGAGGCGATCAGCCTGGGATAACTGAGCTTTGGCGATAACGGTGGCCCCGGGGACGGTGCGGCCGTTGTCGTTGACGGCGATGGCGACAGCAGCGGCCGTGGCAGCGGCGGCGGCAGCGCCGGCAGCGTGCGCCACAGCAGCGCTGCCATCGCGACCATGGCCAGCGCCGAGCTGGCGTAGACGGCGCGCCAGCCGGCGATGTCGGCGATCGAGCCGGCCAGCACGCGCGCCAGCAGCAGGCCGGCCACCACGCCGCCCTGGGCGGCGCCGACGACGCGTCCGCGTTCGGATTCGCCGGCGGCGCTGGCCGCGTACGCGATCAAGCCTTGCGTCATCGCCGTGCCTAGCAGGCCGACCGCCAGCATCCCGACCATCAGCGCGGCAAAGCCATGCGCCAGGCTGACGCCGGCCAGCGCGGCCGTCAACGCCAGCAACTGCGCCAGCATCAGATGTCGGCGCGGCAGGCGGTCGCCCAGCGGCACCAACAGCAGCAGCGCCAGCACGCTGCCAACCTGCGTGATGGTGATGACGCCACCGATGGCCGCTCGGCCGATGCCGAAGTCGGCGGCCAGCGCGTCGAGCAGCGGCTGGGCGTAATAGACGTTGGCGACGCTGAGCCCGCTGGCGCAGGCGAATAGCGCGACCAACGGGCGCGGCATGGACGGGTGGGCCATGATTCTCCTAATTTGGTTGCAAATCGAAACCAGTTGTAGTCTAGCGAGTCCGGTTTTAAAATGCAACCACGAAATCGATGGAGGCAGTCATGGCAAAACGTAGGTCGATGCAGGACGACGCTTGTCCGGTGGCGCGCGCGCTCGACCTGGTGGGCGACCGCTGGGCGATGCTGATCGTGCGAGACGCGTTCGACGGCATCAGCCGCTTCGGCGATTTTCAGCGCAATCTCGGTGTCGCCAAAAATATCCTGTCGGATCGATTGAGCGGCCTGGTCGAGGAGGGCATACTGCGTGTTGCGCCTGCTTCTGATGGCACCTCGTACCAGCAATACGTGCTCACGCCGAAGGGCGAGAGCCTGTTCGCGGTGGTGGTGGCGTTGCGGCAGTGGGGCGAGCGCCATTTGTTCGCTGACGGCGAGCCGCGTTCGCGGCTGGTCGAGCAGGCCAGCGGCAAGGAGTTGGCGCCGATGCTGCCGCGCGGCCACGACGGGCGCGTGCTGAATCCAGCCGGCACCGTGGTAAAGAAAATCGCGGCGCAGTGAACAACGCAGTGAATGACGCAGTGGATAAACCTTGCGTCGCGGTCGCCCTGTATAAAAGACTGTCCAGCACGGCGGGTTGCGGTAGAATTATTTGAACGGCCGTGCTTTTTGGCAGCATTCAATAAATGGAGACAGCATGGATTTGAATTACACGGCGGACGATCTGGCCTTCCGCGACACGGTGCGCACTTTTCTGGACGCCAACCTGCCAAGCGACTTGCAAAAGAAGGTGCGCAACCACCTGCGGCTGAGCCGCAGCGACTACGTGCGCTGGCATCAGATTGTCGCTCACCAGGGCTGGGCGGCACCGGCGTGGCCGGTAGAATACGGCGGTCCCGGCTGGACCCAGACGCAGCGCCACATCTGGGAGGAGGAGTGCGGCCGCGCCGGCACGCCGCAGATCCTGCCGTTTGGCGTCAACATGGTGGCGCCGGTCATCATGGCCTTCGGCAACGACGCGCAAAAAGCCTACTATTTGCCGCGCATTCTCAATTGCGAGGATTGGTGGTGCCAGGGTTACTCAGAGCCGGGTGCCGGTTCCGATCTGGCGTCGCTCAAAACCACCGCCGAGCGTGTCGGCGACCATTACATCGTCAACGGCCAGAAGACCTGGACCACGTTGGCGCAGCACGCCGACATGATCTTTTGCCTGGTGCGCACCGACAGCACGGTGCGCAAGCAGGAGGGCATCTCGTTCCTGCTGATCAAGATGGATTCGCCCGGCATCACGGTGTGCCCGATCATCATGCTCGACGAAGACCACGAAGTGAACGAAGTCTTCTTCGACAACGTCAAGGTGCCGGTGCAGAACCTGATCGGCCAGGAGAACAAAGGCTGGACCTACGCCAAGTACCTGCTGGGCCACGAGCGCACCGGTATCGCGGCGGTCGGGCGCTCCAAGCGCGAACTGCTGTTCCTCAAAAAGATCGCCTCCG
This sequence comes from Duganella sp., assembly GCA_036387635.1. Taxonomy (GTDB): domain Bacteria; phylum Pseudomonadota; class Gammaproteobacteria; order Burkholderiales; family Burkholderiaceae_D; genus Rugamonas. Next base: position 14,204 of record DASVTJ010000408.1, on the reverse strand, counting down.
AACACTGCAAGCACGGCAAGCCGCTGCTGCAAGATCCGGTGTTCGCGGCCAAGGTGGCCAACGTCGAGATCGAGTTGATGGCCCTCGAGACCACGGTGCTGCGCGTGATCACGCGCGAATCGCACGCGCCGGGACCGGAGGCGTCGGTGCTGAAAGTGCGCGGCACCGAGATCCAGCAAATGCTCACCGAATTGATGGTCGAGGTGCTGGGACCGGACGCGCTGGCCTTCGACACCGACTATCTGGAAGGCCGTGCCGACCACGCCGTCACCGGCGACGACGCCGGCGCGCCGCTGGCGGCCTACTACTTCAATTTCCGCAAGACGTCGATCTACGGCGGCAGCAACGAGATTCAGAAGAACATCATCACCCAGATGATCCTGGGACTGTGAGGGAACGGCATGGATTTCACCTTTAAAGAAGAGCAGTTGCAGTTCGCCGACGCCTTGCGCCGCTGGATCGACAAGGATTACGGTTTCGACGTGCGCAAGCGCATCGTGCATTCGGCCAGCGGCGTCTCCGACGCGGCCTGGCACACGCTGACGGAGTTGGGCATGCTGGCGTTGCCGGTGCCGGAGGCGCAGGGCGGCTTCGATGGCACCGCCGTCGACATGCTGGTGGTGATGCAGGAGCTGGGACGCGGACTGGTGGTCGAGCCGTACTTCGCCACCGTGTGGGGCGCGCGCTTCCTGGCGCTGGCCGGCAACCAGCACCGTCTGCTGGAGGATGTCGCCAAGGGCGAGCTGAAACTGGCGTGCGCGCTCGGCGAAAAGCAGTCGCGCCACGACCTGGCCGACATCAAGACCATCGCCGGCGTCAACGGCGAAGGCTACCGCATCGACGGCACCAAGACGGTGGTGATCCATGGCGGCCAGGCCGGCGCGCTGATCGTCTCGGCCCGCAGCGCCGGCGCCCAGCGCGACGCCAACGGCATCAGCCTGTTCGTGGTGCCGGCCGACACGCCCGGCGTGACGGTGCGCGACTACCGCACCATCGACGGCCTGCGCGCGGCCACGGTGCAGTTCAGCCATGTGGCGGTGCCGGCGTCGGCGCTGCTGGGCAAACTTGGCGGCGGCTGGGAGATGCTCGACGCGGCGGCCGATTACGGCACCACGCTGCTGTGCGCCGAGGCGCTGGGGGCGATGGACGCGCTGTTCTCGGCCACGCTCGACTATATGAAAACGCGCAAGCAGTTCCGCACGCCGATCGGCAGCTTCCAGGCGGTGCAGCACCGCATGGCGGACATGTATATCCATCTGGAGCAGGCGCGCTCGATGGCGATGCTGGCGGCGGCGAACGTGTCGAACGTGGCGAACGTGGCGGACGGCGGCGTCGAGGAACGGCGCCGCGTGGTGTCGGCGGCCAAGGTGCGCATCGGCCACGCGGCCAAATTCATCGGCCAGCAGGCGATCCAGCTGCACGGCGGCATGGGCGTGACCGACGAGCTGCCGGCCGCGCACCACTTCAAGCGGTTGACGACGATCGAGTTGACGCTGGGCGACGCCGACCACCACCTTGAGCGGTTCATCGCGCAGCGCGGCTTTGGGCAGCATTCATGATGCGCGCGCCTTCGTTATTTTCGGCGTCGCTGGCGGCCGGGTTGGCTGCATCGTTGGCGCATGGCGCCGCGCACGCCGTCGACTGCGTCGAGCCGACCGCCGACCCGACCAACACCTACGACGCCCAGCACACCTACGACAAGCTGGCGCCCAAGTATCCGTTCATCCGCATCGCCGGCGCCGCCGTGCCGGGCGACGTGACCGTGGTCGCCGACCAGGTCTACGCCCAGTACGACACGCGCTGCCTGAAGCTCGATATGTATTTGCCGGCGACGGCCAACGGCAAGCAGGATGTTCCGGTGGTGGTGTTCGTGCATGGCGGCGGTTGGCGCTCGGGCTTCCGCTCCGAGTTCGCGCCGATGGCCTTGCGCATGGCGCGCAACGGCTACGCGGCCGTCACCGTCAGCTACCGGCTCGCCGGCGAGGCGCTGTATCCGGCCGCCGTGCAGGACGTGCGGGCGGCGGTGCGCTGGGTGCGCGAAAACGCCGGCAAGTATGGACTCGATCCGCAGCGCATCGCGCTGGCCGGTGGTTCTGCCGGCGGCCAGATCGCCGCGCTGGCCGGACTGACGCCGCACCTGAAGCAGTTCGATCCTGTCGTCGGCGACGGCGATGTCTCAAGCGCGGTGCAGGCGGTGGTCAATATCGACGGGCTGTCGGACTTCACGTCGGAGGTGGCGCGGGTCAACGAGGACGATCCGAAGAAAAGTCCTTCGGCGGCCGCCTATTGGTTCGGCGGGCGCTACGCGGAGAAGACGGCGTTGTGGCGCGAGGCGTCGCCGATCCAGTATGTCAACACGAGCATGCCGCCGGTGCTGTTCATCGGCAGCGCGCAGCCGCGTTTCGCCGTCGGCCGCGAGGAGATGGTGGCGAAGATGGCGCACGCGCGCGCGCCCAACAAGGTGGTGCTGCTGCCCGACACGCCGCATTCGTTCTGGCTGTTCGATCCGTGGTTGCAACCGACCGTCGACGTGACGGTGGCGTTTTTGAACGCGCAGATGCCGTCGCGGCAGGCCAAGCGGTTTTCACGCCGCGTGGGCGAGTAGCGCCTTATTGCTTGACCAGCTCGACGCGGCGGTTCTTTTCGCGGCCGGCGTCGGCGTCGTTCGAGGCCACCGGCGAGTACGAGGCCACGCCTTTGGCGCTGAGCCGCTTGGCGTCGATCTTGTAGTCGGCCGCCAGCGCCCTGACCACCGATTCGGCGCGCTTCTGTGACAGTTCGACGTTGTGCGCCAGCACGCCCTGGTTGTCGGTGTGGCCGACGACATAGACCTTGAGCTTGGGCTCCTGCCGCAGCAGCTTGGCCATCTCGCCCAGCGCCGCTTTCGATTCGGCTTTGACGTCGGCCTTGTCGGTGTCGAAATGGACGCCGTAGACGGCCACTTTGCCTTCGGCCGCGATGCCCTTGGCCATGTCGGCCGCGTTCAGGCTGGCGGAGACCTTGCCGCCCTCCATCGGCTTGGCTTCGACGATCTCCAGATACACGCCGCCGAGCTTGTCCTGCACCGGCGCCACCGCGTACACGGCCACGTGGACCAGCGAGCCGTCCGGCCGCGCGCCCTTGGCGAGCAGATAGCGGCTGTCGTTGCGGCCGTAGTTGAACGGCGACGAATTGTTTTCTCCGCCTTGGATGAAATTGTCGCCCAGGCGGCTGTCGAGCACGTACTCGCCGAAATCGCTGCCGCAGGTTTCCTTGGCGCAGGCGAACAGCACTTTCACGCCAGCTTTGGCGAGCGCGTCCTGGTAGTTGCGCATCACTTCCAGCGACGACCGTTCCTTCGGATACACGTAGGCGATGCGCGTGATCTTGCCTTCGACCGGCAACTTGTTCTCCAGCACCGCCTTGCCGTCCTTGTTGGCCAGGCGCTTACCGGCGATCAACGACACCTCGTCGAACTGCTTGACGTCGTAGCCGACCAGTTTGGACGCGTCGAAGCGCGATAGCAGCGGATGGTCTTTGGCGCCTTTGACGCTGTCGTGCGCCGGCATCTGTCCGTGGGCGAGGGGAACGAAAACGGCGAAACCTGCGAGGCCGGCAAGAAGTGTGGAGGTGAGAAGGCGAGTGCGCACGTGGGTCCTTGGTTGAGCGTTGGTGGATCAGCCCAATTTTAGGGATAAATTGCCATTATTTCAACTCTTTGCTTCTCCTGTGCGAGGGTCATAGGTGGCGGGACCTCGGCGTGCGCGCCTCTTTTTTTGGTAGCGGTCTTTGACTCAGTCGAGGTCGACGCAGAAGCGGTTGCGTCCTGTTTGCTTGGCGCGGTACAGTCGGGCGTCGGCGGCGCGGATGACGGCGCTGGCGTCGTGGGCGTCGAGCGGCGGCAGCGCCGTCGCCAGACCCATGCTGATCGAAACGTGCGGCGCGGTCGGCGAGGCGTCGTGCGGCAGGTTGAGCTTGCGCACGGCCTCGAGGATGCGGCCGGCGACCACCTTGGTGCCTTCGGCACCCTCCTGCGGCAGCAGCAGTATGAATTCCTCGCCGCCGTAGCGCGCCAGCAAGTCTTGCGGGCGCGAGGCGCAGCCCTTCATTGCCGCGCTGATCAGTTGCAGGCAATCGTCGCCGGCCTGGTGGCCGTAGTGGTCGTTGAAGAGCTTAAAATGGTCGATGTCGATCATGATCACCGACAGCGGCAAGCCGGCGCGCGCGCAGCGGCGCCATTCGGCGTCCATGGTGTCGTTGAAGTGGCGCCGGTTGGCCACGCCGGTCAGGCCGTCGGTCAGACTCAGCTCGCGCATGGCGTCGGCCTGGCGCTTGATCGTCAACTGGCTGCGCACCCGCGCGCGCACCACGGCGATGTTGAACGGCTTGCTGATGAAGTCGACCGCGCCGGCCTCCAGCGCGCGCGTCTCATCCTCCGGTTGGCTCAGCGCGGTGACGAAGATGACCGGGATGCCCTGCAGCCGGGGCGAGCTTCGCAGCGCGCCGCAAACGGCGTAACCGTCCATGCCGGGCATCACCGCGTCGAGCAGGATCAGGTCCGGTTGCTGGGCCAGCGCGATCTCCAGCGCCGTTTCGCCGTCGAGCGCGAACAGCACCTCATGTTCGTCGCGCAGCGCATGGTGCAGGATCTGGATGTTTTCCATGGCGTCGTCCACCACGAGTATGCGTCCATTCCTGGCCAGGTCGGTCCAACTCATGCGCTTTCCTTTCGCTGCAACATATTCTCCACTAAATTCACCGCGGTGCGGAAGTCCAGCGTTTCGACGGCGTCGGCCAGCGCGTCCGCCTGCGGCGTCGCCGCCAGCGTCGGACGCAGCGCCCGGAAGTGCTCCATTGCCTTCAGGTTGTTATTTTGAAGCAAACCTAGCAGCTCCGCCAGCCTTTGCGGTAAATCACCCACATCTTTGTTGCTAGTGGGAATAAGTGTGTCATCAGACGCCAACGCGCGGGCGCCGTCGGCCACCGTGGCGAGCGCCGCTTCCAGGCGTTCGAGCGCCTCGCTCAGCACCGGGCCAGGGGCGGCGGGCGCGGCCGTGTTGTCCAGCCGCAAAGCGGCCTCGGCCAGCGCTGTCTCCCGCGCGACCTCGCTCGCGCCCAGGTTGGCGGCCACGCCGCGCAGCCGGTGCAGCGCCTGGCCCGCCTGCTGGCGCTGGCCGGCGGCCAGCAGCGCGCGCACCTCGTCCACGGTGCCGCCCTGGGATTGCTCGAAGCGCTTGAGCAGCGCGGTCAGCGTCTCGTAGTTGCCGCCGAGCCGGGCCAGCGCGGCGTCGATGTCGATGCCGGGCGGCGCGGCCGGGCGTCCCGCCGACGTCTTCACCAACGCCGGGGCGCCGACAGCGGCGACAGCCACCGCCGGCTCGATGACGAGCCCGGGAACGGGAACGGGAACGGGAACGGCAGCTTGCGAGACGGCGGCCGGTTGCGCCGCCGGCGCCGCCGCACCCGCCACCAGCCCGGTCAGCACGGCGATCAGGTCCTCGACGTCGATCGGCTTGGCGACATGGGCGTTCATGCCGGCCTGCGCGGCGCGGCGGCGGTCGTCCTCCATCACGTTGGCCGTCATCGCCACGATCGGCAACGTCAGCCCGGCGGCACGCAACGCGGCCGTGGCATCGTAGCCGTTGAGCACCGGCATTTGCACGTCCATCAGCACCACGTCGAAGCGCTCTGGCGCGCCGGTCAGCAGGTCCACCGCCAGTTGGCCGTTGCCCGCCACCTCGACGGTCGCTCCGGCGTGCAGCAGGATGTACTGCGCCACCTCCTGATTGATCTCGTTGTCCTCGACCAGCAGGATGCGCATGCCGGCCAGGCGCCCGTGCAACGGCGACAACGGCGGCGCCGCCGCCTCGCCGACGCCGTCGTCGCAGGCCAGCAGCGCGGCGATCGTGTCGAGCAGGCGCGCCGGGCTGACCGGCTTGGCCAGGATGCCGGCCAGCCCCAGGCTGCCGGCGTGCTGCGCCTCGGCCGCGGCCACGTGCTCCGAGACCATCATCAGCACCGGCGGCAACGGCAGCGCCATGCTGGCGCGGACGTGTTCGAGCAGCGCCGGGCCGTCCATGCCCGGCATGTCGCGGTCGAGCAGCAGCAAATCGTACGGCCGCCCGTGCTCGTGGCTGTCGTGCAGCAGCGCCAGCGCCGCCGGCGCGTCGGCCGCGCCGTCGGCGCGCCAGCCCAGGTGCGCGCAGCCGGCCAGCAGCGCGGCGCGCACGCTGGCGCTGTCGTCGACCACCAGCACCGCCCAGCCAAGCGCCGCCGCCGGCACCACCGGCGGCGCGGCCGCGGCCACGCATTCGAGGGGGCAGGCGAACAGGAATTCGGCGCCGCCGCCGGCCTCGCTGCGCACCTCGATGGCGCCGCCCATCATGTCGGCCAGCTGGCGGCAGATCGCCAGGCCCAGCCCCACGCCGCCGAACTTGCGGCTGGTGCTGCTGTCGGCCTGCGAGAAGGCGTCGAAGATGTGCGCCTGCTGCGCGGCCGGGATGCCGACGCCGGTGTCGCGCACGCGGAACTCGATGAGCAGCGCGCGGTCGCCGTGGCGGGCCTCGGGCGCCGGGCGCACCGACAACACCACCTCGCCGTCGGCGGTGAACTTGACCGCGTTGCTCAGCAGGTTGAGCAGCACCTGCTGCAGCCGCATCGGGTCGCCGGCGAAGCTGTCGGGCAAGGCCGGATCGATGTCGAACACCAGCTCGACGCCCTTGTCGCTGGCACTGCCGCTGATCATCACGCTGATGCTGTCGAGGATGTGGCGCAGCTGGAACGGGGCGTGTTCGAGCACCAGCTGGCCGGCTTCGACGCGCGAGAAGTCCAGCACGTCGTTCACCAGACTTAGCAGCGACTGCGTGGCCAGCTGGATCTTGTCCAGGTAGGCGCGCTCGCGCGGCGCCAGCGGCGCCTCGTACAGCAGGCGCGCCAGCCCGATGATGGCGTTCATCGGCGTGCGGATCTCATGGCTCATGTTGGCCAGGAACTCGCTCTTGGCGCGGCTGGCCGCCTCGGCGCGGTCGCGCGCGTGCACCAGCTCGACGTTGAGCTCCTGCAGGTGCAGCTCGGTCGCCTTGAGCGCGGTGATGTCCGACACCAGCACGAAAAAGCCGCGCACCTCGCCGTACTGGCCGAAGTCGGGGATGTAGTTGACCCAGGTGTGGCTCACCACGCCCGACGGCCAGGCCAGCTCGCCGGCGAAGCCCTGCGCCTCGCCGTTGAGCGCGCCCTGCACATGGGCCGCGCTGGCGGCGTAGATCCGCTCGCCGAGCACGTCGGGCATGCGCGCGCCGATCATGCGCTCCAGGCTGCTCTGGTGCCACTCGAGGAAATAGCGGTTGGCGAAGCGGCAGCTCAGGCCGGCGTCCCAGTAGGCCACCATGCCGGGCAGGTTGTCGGTCACGGTGCGCACGAATTGTTCGCTTTGCGCCAGCCGCTCGTTGGTGGCGCGCAACGCCTCCTTGGCATGCTTGCGCTCGGTGACGTCGAGCGAGATGCCCAGCACGTGGGTGGCCACGCCGTCGGCGTCGCGCAGCGCCACCTTGCGCGTGGTCAGGTAGCGCGTCTGGCCGCCGCCGGCGGTGATCGGCTCCTCGGCGATCTCGGTGATCTCGCCCGGGTTCGACGCCAGCACGCGGCGGTCGGCGGTGGTAAACACGTCGGCCTGCGCCGCCGGCACGAAGTCGTAGTCGTTCTTGCCGATGAACTGGTCGCCGCTGACGCGCCCGTGCAGCAGCGCGCCGTAGCGGTTGAACATCTCGTAGCGCAGGTCCGTGGCGCGCTTGAGGAAGATCATCGCCGGCATGTGCTCGACCACCGAGCTGAACAACTGGCGCGATTGCAGCAGCTCGGCCGCCACGCGCTTTTGGTCGGTCACGTCCAGCAGCAGGCTGGTGATGGCGGCGACCCGCCCGTCCGGGTCGAACTGCGGATAGTAGCTCAGCACCCAGTGCGACAACCGGTGCGGCGCCGCCGCCGTGTAGCCGCTGCGCTCGATGCCGGTCAGCGGCCGGCCGGTGTCGAGCACGGCGCGGTAGTCGGCCAGCACGCCGGCGCGCAGTGCCGGGTCGGCGATCATGTCGGCGATCTGGCGGCCCAGGTGCGCGCCGGCCTTTTGCGCGTTGAGCGCGGCCATGTAATCGTTGATGCGGATCACCCGCAGCTCGCTGTCGACGTAGCTCAGGCCGACCGGCGCGGTGGCGTACAGCGTTTCGAGCTGGGCGCGCGACTTTTCCAGCTGCGCGGTGCGCTCGGCCACCAGTTCTTGCAGGCCGTGGCGGTGCGCGCGCAGATCGGCCTCGAGCGCGACAAAGGCGTCGGCGACGGCCTGCGCCTCGCGAAAGCTCATCGGTTCGACGGTGAAGGCGGCACCGGCGGCGAGCGCCTCGGCCGGCCCGACCAGGTCGCGCACCGAGCGGGCGATGCGCCCGCCGACGTACCACGCCAGCGAAAAGCCGGCCAGCAGCACCAGCCCCATCGTCAGCGAGATCGAGGTGACCGCGCGCAGCAACTCTTCGAGCGCCTTGGCCTGCGGCGTGGCGATGGCCACCGTGGCGCCGCTGGTGGGCGAGCGGCTGTAGCCGAGGTAGATCGGCTCGCCGTCGGCGTCCTCGGTCAGCAGCAGCGCGTCGGCGGCCACCTGCCGCAGCCGGGCGCGCAGCGCCGGGTCGGCCGGCTGCCCCAGCAACAGGCGCGGACCGCCGGCCTGGGCCACGATGGCGCCGTGGCTGTCGTACAGCGTCATGCTCTGGTGCGGCTTGATGTGCTCGTCGCGCAGGATGGTGGCCAGCCGGTCCGGCTTGAGCACGGCGGTGATCGCGTACGCCACGCGGTTGTCGACGAACACCGGCACGTCGATCGCCAGCAGCGCGCCGCCGCCGACGTAGATCACCGACAGCTGCGGCCGGGCGCCATAGAACAGCGGCGCCAGCCGTTTGGCGTTGTTGACCGGATTGAAGGTTTCGGGCAGCGCCGCGCCCACGTGCATGTTGACCAGGCCGCCGCTGTTGCTGAGCACGAACTGCGAGCCCGGAAATTGCGGGCCGAGCAGGGCGCCGGCCTGCACCCGCAGCGCGCCCATGTCGTCCTGGTGCACGCTCGGCGAGCTCGCCAGCGCCAGGGCCGCGCCCTCGCTTTGCAGCAGGTCGCGGTCGATGGCGGCGGCCACCATGCGCGCCGCCTGGCGCGTGTCCTCCATCAGGATGGCGCGCTCGCGCCCGTAGAACTGGCGCACCACCGCGCCGAAGCCGACCGCCGCCGGCAGCGCGCACGCCAGCACCAGGAGCGTGATCTGCGAGCGGATCGAGGGCAGGGCGTGGCGGGGTCTGTCTGGCACGTGGAGCGCTCCGGGAAGCGGATCGGCCGGGCCGGCGCGGGGGGCGCCGGCCCGGGTTGTCAAAGTGGTGGTCGGGCGCGCCTAGAAGAACAGCGCGGTGCGCTGGATCACGCTGCCGTTGTTGGTGTACGGGCCGGTGGCGCGCACCGAGCCGGTGTTGAACTTGCCGTCGTCGAGCTTGCTGTCGACCTGTTCGGCGAACGAGTCCGGCAGATTGTCGAGCCGCACGCCGTTGCCGCCGCGCCCGCCGACGACGTCGTTGTAGATGTAGACGGCGCCGCCCTGGGCGCTGGTCATGAAGTCGGTGGTGCCGTTGAACGAGCCGGTGATGAAACCCGACAGCGCCAGGTGCTGCGGCGCCAGCTGGTATTCGGCGATCTGGCCGTCGCCGTTGCCGTTGCCGGTGGCGCCGGGCGCGTGGCTGGTGCCTTGCACGTCGTCGCCGGGCAGCGCGCGGAACTTGTCCTGGTAGGCGTTGACGGCCGCCGTCAACGACGTCGATTGCTGGATGATGTTTTTGACGCGGGCGCTGTCGATTAAGCCCTGGCCCTTGAGCACGCCGCCCAGCAGCAGGCCGATGATGACGAGCACGATGGCGATTTCCACCAGGGTAAAGCCGCGTTGGCGCAGAGGGGTCGCACGCATGGAAAAGTCCTTTCGTTGATTGACGCTATATTACAGCAAGGAATTGCCGCTGAGGTTACTGCTTGGCATCATTGTGACGCGGAATAAACGGATTTAACGTGTCCAATTCGCCGGATCGGGCCGGCGGGGCAGGGCCGACCGGGCGCACGGGCCGCGCTGGCCCCTATGGCTGCTTCGGCCCCTCTGGTTGCTCTGGCCGCTCCAACCGTTGCAGCCGCCGCGTCAAGAACTGCAGTTCGTTCGGATCGGTGATCCGGCCGTCGCGCAGCAGGCCGCCGATCAGCGCCCGCGCGCCGTCGAGCTCATTCATGTCTTCCAGGATGAACACCTCCAGCTCGCGCGCCCACGCCGGCACTTGCGGGCCGGTGGCGCGCAGCCGGATCGCCCGCGCATAGCGGCGCGCCAGCGGCAGGTCGCGCAGCTGGTGCTTGGCCACCAGCGCCGCTTGCGCCAGCCACGGCCAGCGCCGGTCCGGGTCCTCGTCGAAGCGGGCATAAACGAACTCGAGCATCAGGCGCGCCCGCGCCGGATCGCTGACGGCGCCATACACTTGGCTGGCGGCCAGCAGCGGGTACTGGCCGCGCGGATCGAGTTCGAGCACGCGTTGCAGCCACGTCGCCACGGTGGCGTAATCGAGGTCGCGCCAAGCGATGCTGGCGCCGGCCGGTTCGTCGAAACCCTGCACGTATAACATCGTCGCCTTGGCCAGCGCCACCGGCTCGCCCAGCGCCGCCAGCCGCAGCGCCGCCAGCGACGGCGCGGCCGGCAAATCGCGCGCCCGCGCGCGCGCCGGCGGCTGGCCTTGCCGCCACAGTATCTGCGCCAGCAAGGCCAACACCAGCAGCGCGATGACGGCGGCCGGCACGGCCTTCAAGGGCTTGGTGGCGTTGGCGGCGGTGGCGGCGTTCACGGCGTTCACGGCATTGATTACGGCGCGCACGGTCAGATCTGCTTGCGGTACAAATCGAACAAACCGGCGGCGGCCATCAGCGCCACGTAGATCGCCGTTTGCGCGGCGATCGCCAGCAGGTCGGCGGCGCCACCGTCGTGGTACACCAGCCAGTCGCTGCGGGTGAACTGGTCCAGGTGCGGCAACAGCAGCGCCAGGCCGTCGATGCCGGTGTTCATCCATTGCTGGCCTGCGCTGGCGGCCGCCGTCGCGCCGTGGCCGAGCAGTTGCAGCGTGCCGATGGCGCGCGCCAGCACATAAAACGCGCAGGTGGCGGCCAGCGCCGGCAGCACCTGGTTCAACGTCAGCATGCACAGCACGCTGAAGGCGGCGACGATCCAGCACTCGCACAGCAGCGACACCGCCCACAGCGCCGCCTGCGCCGGCGGCGCGAAAAACAGCGCCAGCGCGCCGAACAGCAGCGCCGGCAGCAGCGCCAGCGCGGCAAAGCCGGCCAGCTTGCCGAACAGGTAGACGGCGCGCGGCAGCGGCAGCGCCATCAACAGTTCCAGGCCCTTGTCGTTGGCCTCGCGCGCCATGCTGGTGACGACGAAGGTGGCGATCAAAAACACCGCCGCCAGCCGCAACACCGCGCCCAGCAGCGCCGCCTGCAACTGCCGGCTCTCGGTCAGCGCCAGCGCGTTCAAAAAGCCGCTGACGCCGACTGCGCCCAACGCCAGCACCATCAGCAGCCACGGCAGACGGTTGCGCAGCGCTTCGAGCAAGGTGTAGCGGGCGATGGTCAGGGTGGCCGGTAGCAAGGTTGACATCTTCACAGGTTGGTCGCGCGCGTCACGGCAGCTTTTGCGCCGCCACCATGCGGTTGTACAGGATGTTGGGCGAAATCCACGTGACGATATCGTCGAACTCGCCGCCGGCGCCGCGCGCGTCGGCGCTGGCCGGACGGCTCACCAGCGCCACGCCGCCGCTGTGCAGATTGGTTTTTTCGTCGACGTTGTTGGCGCCGGCGTCGAGGATGCGGGTGTTCTGGTCGCTGGTGGCGCCATAGCCGTTGCGCCCGAACGACAGCAGCGCGGCCGGAATGTCGTTGACGTCGGTCGACGGCACCAGTTCGCCGCCGACGCCGCGCGTGGCGATGGTGATGTCGCGCTTGGTCGCCATGCCGAAGAACGCGGCGCTGTCGCCGAAAGCGGGCGTGACCGAGTACGCCAGCACCCGGCCCCAGCCGTCGAGCCGGCCGACGCCCAGCGTCGCCCACGGCAGATAGCCGAAACGCTTGTTGCAGACGGTGCCAACGCGGTCCTCGCGGCCGTCGGTGGCCGAGATGGCCGGGCAGGGCAGGTAGCTGTTGCGCAAGGCGTAGCCCATCAGCGCCTCCTTGGCCTCGTCCATCGCGCGCACCGTCTCGCCAACGCGGCGCTGTTCCAGTTGCGACGACAGCGGCCCGACCAGCCCGCCGATCATCAGGCCGACGATCAGCAGCACGATGGCGATTTCAACGATGGTGAAGCCGGCCTGGCGGTGGCGCGAACGTATGGACGGGGAAAAGGACATGGTCAATTGGGCAGATGGCTCGTGGTCGAATGATGGCGGATGGCGGATGGCGGATGGCGGCTTCGTTGCGCGGCGGCTTAGCGCTTGACGGCCGTGGCGCGGATGCGCGCGCGGATCACCGGCAGCGGCACCCAGCCGACCATGTTGCTGAAGCTGCCGCCGATGGCCCGCTCGTCGCCGGTGGCCGCGCGCGCCATGAACTGGCGCACGGCCGCTTCGTTGGCTTGCTCGTCGAGGTTGTCCGACACGCCGCCGAGCTGGGCGATGCCGTCGACGCTGACGCCCAGATGCTTGCCGCTGGAATAGACGACCGCCGGCGGGCAGCGGTCGTCGACGCGGCAATTGGCCGAGCCGGCGCGGTAAAACACGCCGCCGTCGTTGTCGCGGTCGAAGACGACCTTGTCGGCCTCGACCGGTTGATCGAGATTGCCGTTGGCGAAATCGCGCGACACGCTATAGCGCAGCAGCTTGTTCCAGCCGTCGCCCGGCACCAGGCCGAGCGTCAGCCACGGCAAAAAGCCGGTGCAGGCGGCATCGTCGGCGCACGGCGTGGCGCTTTCTCGGCCGTCGGTGGCCGACACGGCAGGGCGCGGCAGGCGACGGTGCAGGATCGCATAGCCCAGCAGCGCCTCGCGCGCCTGCGCCAGCGCGTCGCGCGTGAGCGCCTGCGGGCGCAGCGCGTTGGACGGCGGGCTGAACAGGTTCATCAACAGCGACGACGCGCCCAGGCCCATCACGACCAGCAACAGCAGCAGGGCCGCGCCGCGCTGGCGCCGCAAGGCCGGCCGCCGCGCCGCCGTCCGTCGCGACGGCGCCGATGATGGCTGTCGTCTAAGGTTCATTGACATCCTTGACGCGGCCGTCGGCCAGGTCGTAGCGCTGGCCCGGCTGCAACAGCACTTTCTTGCCTGACGGCAGAGTGACCGTCAGCGTTTTTTTGTTACGGTTGCTGAACTTGTTTTGCGCGCCGCTGTGCGGCACGTTGTTGAGCCAAACGGTGCTGCGGCCGCCGCTGGTGCGCAGCACGCCGTTCAATTCGAGCTGTTCGCGCGGCGGCGGCGCTTCGGCGGCGGGCGCGGCGGGGTCGACGCCGGGCGGCATCATCGGCATGCCGGCCGGCGGCATTGCCATTGGCCCGGCGGACGGCTGCATCATCTGCGACGATGGCGACGTCATGGGGTCCTGCATGCCCTGCTGCGGGATGTCGGACGGCGGCGTTCCGAACGGCGGCGCCTGATTGCCGGCGTTGAGCGCGGCCGCACCGGCCACGCCGGCCGCAGCCTTGCCGCGATTGGCGTCGAGCGCCGAGCGTTCCGCCGGCGTGTTGAACAGCCGGCCCATGCCCGGATCGGCGTGCGCCATGCCGCACAGGGCAATCAAAAAGCCCGCTGTCAGCGCCGCCCGCCACGGTGACACGTAGGGGGGATTAGCGCAGCGTAATCCACCGAGCGCCGTCGACGGCCCACGGCGGATTACGCGGTGCCCGCCAATCCGCCCTACGTATTCGCGCGTCTCCGGCCCGGTCTCGTTGCTCATGTTCATGCCTTGTCTTTCTTGGGCCCGGCGACCGCGGGCGCCTTCGGCACCGGCGTCATGGTAATCCAGTTCAGCGTGCAATCCGCACCCAGGGTCGGGCCCTCGGCCGCGCCGCCCGCGCCGGCCACGGTGCCAAGCCGCTTGATCGAACAATCCTGCACCGCGAAGAATCCGCGCGCGCGCAAGTCCGCAAAGAAGTTGAACAAGTCCATCTCGTGCAGCAAGTCCATGTGCAAGCGC
>DASVTJ010000407.1:0-3799 GCA_036387635.1 Duganella sp. | reverse complement strand
CTTCTGTAGCGGTTGTGCGTACCTCTCGCGCTTGTGGCACGGGTTAGAGCAAACTGCCTACATATGAAAGCGCGTCGTGTCGATGGCGGCGTTGTGTGCCTGCTGCGACAAGACCATAGGGCTTCGGGTGTTCAAAGCGTTCCATACGGTACACCTTGCGCACCAGTTTGAGCAAGTAATAAATGGCAAAACGCCAGTTACCGGTGCAAAAATCCGGCCGGATGACGTAAAACGATGCAAGCCATGCCGATTTTTGCTAGCATGCGCTCAGTTCGCACATCGCCGCCATCCAGCCGTCCCGGCGGTAACGCGCCTCTTCGCCGGTGATCCCGGCAGTACCCACCCAACGCATGGCCACAGACAAAGAATTATCCGACTTTCTCGAAAACGTCGAACGGCGCGCCTTTAAACAAGCCGTCTACGCGGTACGCAAGGACGAATCGGCCCTGGACATCGTGCAGGACGCGATGATCAAACTCGCCGAGAAATACGGCGACAAGCCGGCCGCCGAGCTGCCGATGCTGTTTCAGCGTATCTTGCAGACCACCATCCTCGATTACTTCCGCCGCGAAAAAGTGCGCAATACCTGGGTCAGCCTGTTTTCCGGCATGGCGCCGTCCGGTGAAGGCGGCGACGATTTTGATATACTGGAATCGTACTCTGCCGAGGACGGCACCGAGGCGTCCGAATCGAGCGCCGACAAGGTCGAACGCCAGCAAACGCTGGCCATCATCGATGCGGAAGTACAAAAGCTTCCGGCACGTCAACGAGAAGCCTTCCTTATGCGTTATTGGCAGGATATGGATGTGGCTGAAACAGCCGAAGCAATGGGATGTTCCGAAGGGAGCGTGAAGACGCATTGCTCACGTGCAACACACACTCTCGCCGAGTCGCTCAAAGCCAAGGGAATAAAATTATGAACACCGACGATCTGAACTTCGCTTATAAAGTGCGTCACGCGCTCAACGAGCGGCTCGACGACCTGCCCGCCTCGACCACCGACCGCCTGGCGCAGGCGCGCAAGATGGCGCTGGCCCGCAAGAAGGCGCATGTCGAGGCGCCGCTGACGGTGCGCGCAACCAAAGCCGCGCTGGCGCACGCCGGCGGCGGCGGCTTCTTGTCGCAGGGCTTCGGCTGGCTCGGCCGCATGGGCGTGGCCGTGCCGATGCTGGTCCTCGTGGCCGGCCTGACCGGTATTTATCAGTATGAGCAGCAGCAGCGCATCGCCGACCTCGCCGAGCTCGATGCCGCCGTGCTGTCCGACGAATTGCCGTTGTCCGCCTATCTGGACCATGGTTTTAACGCGTATCTGTCCCAGAGCGTGTCCCAGGGCGAGCAATAAGCATGGCATTGAGCGGTCGGGCGAAATGGGGCATTGCCGCTGCGGCGGCGCTGATAGCGGTAGCAGCGGCCGGTGCCGTGTGGTTCGGCAACCGGCCGGGCACGCCGGTGATCGCCCTCGCACCGGTAACGGTCGGCACTGGCGCCATCGCGCCTGAAAAAACCCTGTGGAAAGACCTGACGCCGGCGCAACAGCATGCGCTCGAGCCGCTGGCCGGCGAGTGGGACACGATGGAACCCATCCGCAAGCAAAAATGGCTGGGCATCGTCAAGCGTTACGCGTCGATGAAGCCGGACGAGAAAACCCGCGTGCAGGAACGCATGCGCGAATGGGTCAAGATGACGCCGGAGGAACGGCGCCAGGTGCGGCAGAATTTCTCGCGCGCGCAAAAACTCGACCCGTCGCAGAAATCGACGCAGTGGGAATCGTATCAGCAACTGTCGGACGAGCAAAAACGCGCACTGGCGGCCAAGGCCAACACCAAAAAGCAGCTGGCCAACCTGCCGACGCCGACGCAGAGCAAGATGAAGCTGCCGGCGCCGATCAAGCCGAGCGCACCGACCACCGGCACCCCCGCCACCGGCACGGCGGCAACGCCCGCCGCTGCCGCCGCGCCGTGGATCGACCCGGCCACCGGCGGCCCGCTGCCGAACGCATCCAACATCGCGCCGGTCGTGCCGGCGCCGGCAGCCCCGCCTGCGCCCGCGCCGGCGGCGCCGTCAACGATCCCGGTCCAGCCAGCGCCGGCCGGCGACCATGCAAGGTAATCCGCCGTTTGCCCATCCGACGATCAAGCGCCGCTTGATCTCGATGGTGTATGAATCCTTGCTGGGATTCGCGGCGTTGTTCCTGCCCTTCCTGGTTTTCGAGGTCATCAGCGGCGCCAGCCACACGCCGCTGGTCGAGCACATGCGCCAGGCGCTGGCCTTCCTGGTGCTTGGCGCCTATTTCATCCACCAATGGAGCCGCGAAGGCCAAACCCTGGCGATGAAAACCTGGCGACTGAAACTGGTGCGCCCCGGCCACGCGCACGTGCCGCCGAAGACCGCCGCCGTGCGCTATCTTCTGAGCTGGATGTGGGTGCTGCCGGCGCTGCTCGTCAGCGTGGCGCTGGACCTGCACCGCTGGCAGGCGCTGGGCGCGGTTGGCGCCGGCATTTTGCTGTGGTCGCTGACGGCGCTGTTCGACAAGGATCGCCAGTTCCTGCACGACAAACTGAGCGGCACGCGGCTGGTCCAGTTGCCGGCGCCGGAAAAGAAAAAGAAACCGCCGGTAAAGTAAACTGAAAGCAGTGTAATTATCATAATCTTTATGTGGCAGAATGGTCGCTCCGCCACTAGGAGATAAAATGACAAAGTTCTTGAGTCTGATGGTCGGGGCCGCCATGGCCCTGGGTACACTGGATACATCCGCCGCCCCGGCGCAAATGGCCATTCCGCCGGCCCCGGTCGCCAAGGTGCAGCCGGTCACCGACACTTATTTCGGCGAAGCCATCGTCGACCGCTACCGCTGGATGGAAAACGACAAGGACCCAGACTGGCTGCCGTTCCTCAAGCAGCAAAGCGCCCACGCCCGCGCCGTGCTCGACAACCTGCCCAAGCGCGATGTGCTGCTCAAGCGCATCCAGCAGCTGTCCGGCGACATCGCCGCGCCGGCCCAGCTGCAAAAGGCCGGCGGCCACATCTTTTATCAGCAGCGCCCGGCCGGCGCCAACAACTTCAAACTGTTCGTGCGCGACACCGCCGAGCCGGGCAAAGCCGGCAAGGACAGCAAGGATCGAGTATTGGTCGATCCGACCAAGCTCGACACCAAGACCAGCCACTATTCACTGGACTGGTGGCAAGCCTCGCCGGACGGCAGCAAGCTCGTGTACGGCTTGTCGAAGGACGGCAGCGAGGATTCGGTGCTGCACATCATGGACGTGCGCACCGGCGCCATCTTGAAAGAGCGCATCGCCGACACCCAGGGCGCCAGCCCGGCCTGGCTTGACGACAGCTCCGGCTTCTTCTACACGCAGCTCACCGGCAAGGTCAACACGCCGGAGCGCTATCTCGATGCGCAAGTGCGCTTCCACAAAGTGGGCGGCGACCCGGCGCGCGATCCGATCGTCATGAAGCGCGATCTCGACGCCACGGTCAAGTATGAAAAAATCCAGTCGCCATCGATCGCCACGGCGCCCGGCTCGGCCACCGCGCTGTTATTGCTGTCCGACGTGCGCCCGGAACACCGGGTATTCAGCGCGCCGCTGAAGGACGTGTTAAAGGGCAAGGCCAAGTGGCAACCGGTGGCCAGCTTCGAGGACGAGATCACCGACATCGACCTGCATGGCGACGACCTGTACCTGCTGTCGACCAAAGGCCATCCGCGCGGACGCTTGCTGAAGACCTCGGCCAGCGCACCGGCTCTGGCTAGCGCCACCGAGGTGATGCCGGAATCGGCGCTGGTGCTGCAAGGCAC
>DASVTJ010000406.1:0-4694 GCA_036387635.1 Duganella sp. | reverse complement strand
GCAGTCGATTTCGCAATCGGCGATGCCGGAGCCGCACACCGCTATGGAACCAGGCATGATTACATCGATAGAACCGGGGCTGTACCGCCCCGGCAAATGGGGCATCCGGATTGAAAACCTGGTGCTCAACCGGCCCGCCGGACAAACCGACTTCGGCGAGTTCCTGCAATTTGAAACGCTGACCCTGTGCCCGATCGACACGCGCTGCATCGATCCGTCGCTGCTGCGCGACGACGAAAAGCGCTGGCTCAACGACTACCACGCCACGGTGCGCACACGTTTGCTGCCGTTGTTGTCCGGCGACGCGCTGGCATGGCTGGAAAACCGCACGGTGGCGCTATGAGCGGCCGTGCAACCCGGGCCACGTCTGCCGTCGACCGCCTCAAGGTCCGCAGCGGCAATGCCAGGTATTCGATGTCGCGCACCGGCAGCGGCCACTTTTTCCTGACCGAGGGACCCGGCGAGCCGCCGCTGTGCGCGCCGTTGGAGCTCGACGATTTCGTCGCCTTCGTCAACGCCATCTCGCCCGGCCCGCCCCGGCGCCAGAGCAAGCTCGATATCGCCTTTGAAAAGCAGCTCGTCAAAAAAGACCCTAAATAAAGGCGGCCATGCCACCAATCGATTTTCTGAGCGCTTACTGGTCGCCGGCCGAACTGGCAACCAACGCGGTCATCCTGCTCAACCTCCTTGGCGCGCTGGCACTGGGGCTGCTGGTCGGCTATGAGCGCTCGTATCACGGCCGCGCGGCCGGCATGCGCACCTACGGCCTGGTGTGCATGGCCTCCGCCGCGCTCACCGTCATCGGCGGCTATCCGGGGCACTGGTACGGCGGCCACGTCTCGCAGTACCTGATCAACTCCGACCCGACCCGCATCGTGCAAGGCATCGTCACCGGCATCGGCTTTCTCGGCGCCGGCGTCATCATGCGCGAAGGTTTTAATATTAGCGGCCTGACGACGGCGGCCTCGATCTGGGCGTCGTCGGTGATCGGCGTGATGGTGGGCATCGGCTTTTATCTGGGCGCGATCGGCCTGGCCATCCTGTGCGCGGGGTCGATGATCTGCCTGAGCCGGGTCGAGGCCTGGCTGCCGTCGCGGCACGCGATCGCCATCACGATGCGCTTCAAGGCCGGCTATATGCCGCAAGAGCCGGCACTGCGGGCGATGGCGCTGCAACGCGGCTACGAGATCGCCGGCGGCTCGCTGATGATCGGCAGCGACGGCGGTCAGCAGGAGTGGCGTTTCGTCGCCATCGCCTTGAGCAAGCGCAGTGGCGCGCCGCTGTCGGTGCTGTCGGCGGAACTGGCGGTGTTCGACGGCATCCACAGCTTCCAGCTGTCGCACGCCAGAAACTAAACCCATCAAGGAAGCATCGCCATGAATGACCAAGCCCGAGCCGTATTCGACTTCTGGTTCCAGCCCGGTCCCGGCCAGCCGGCCGATGCCCCGCGCCCTGAATGGTTTAAGAAAGACGACGCCTTCGACCGGCAAATCGCCGGCCGCTTCGGCGCCTTGATCGAACAGGCGCTGGCCGGCGGCCTGCTCGAATGGGATGCCGATGGACCGGCGTCGCAGCTGGCGCGAATCCTGGTGCTCGATCAGTTCACCCGCAACGTCCATCGCGGCACGCCGCTGGCCTTTGCGGGCGACGCGCTGGCGCTGGAAGCTGCGCGCCGGATGGTCGACAGCGGGAAGCATCTGGCGCTGTCGCCGTTGCAGCGCGCCTTTGTCTACCTGCCGTTCGAGCATGCCGAGGAGATGGCGATGCAGGAGCAGGCGGTGGCGCTGTACACCCGCATGGAAAACGATGAGCGCGACAGCGCGTCGGCCGCCACGGCCAAGGGCATCGCCGGCATGCTCGATTACGCGCTGCGCCACCGCGAGGTGATCGGCCGCTTCTGCCGCTTCCCGCACCGGAACGCGATTCTGGGCCGCGCCTCGACCGCCGAGGAGGAAGCCTACCTGCGCCAGCCCGGATCGGGATTTTGATGGCGCCCGCGCTCAATCTGATTGGCGCCGGCCACGTCGGCCGGGTGCTGGGCCGACTGTTCGCGCAACAAGGCTGCTTTGACATCGGGCAGGTGCTGACGCGCTCCGCGCCGTCCGCGCGCGAGGCGGTCGCTTTCATCGGCGCCGGCGACGCCATCGAGCGTTACGATCAATTGCGGCCGGCCGCCGTGCACCTGCTGGCCGTCGGCGACGATCAGATCGGCGCCGCCTGCGACGCGCTGGCGCGCGCCGTGCCGCTGGCCGGCAGCGTGGTGTTCCATTGCAGCGGCGCGCTCGCCTCCAGCCACTTGCAGGCCGCGCGCGCGGCCGGCGCGCTGGTCGCCAGCGCGCACCCGATCCGCAGCTTCGCCGATCCGTCGGCGGTGGCTGCACAATTTGAAGGCACTTTTTGCGGCGTCGAAGGCGACGCCGGCGCGCTCGCCGTGCTCACGCCGGCGTTGCTGTCGATCGGCGCGCAGCCGGTGACGATCGACGCCGAAGCTAAAACCGTCTACCACGCGGCCGCCGTCTTCGCCAGCAACTATCTGGTGACGGTGCTGGACGCGGCGCTGCGTGCCTACCAGGCCGCCGGCATCCCCGAACCGGTGGCGCGCCAGATGGCTCAGCCGCTGGCGGCCGAATCGATGGCCAATGTGTTTCGGCTCGGCGCCGCCGTCGCGCTCAGCGGTCCGATCGCCCGTGGCGATATGGCGACAGTCGAGCGTCAACAGCTGGCGGTGGACGGATGGGACGCGCCGACTGGCCAGTTGTATCGGTCGCTGGTGGCGCCAACGGCCGAACTGGCCCGTCGCAAACATCAAAAGTAGCAGTGAAGCGACACGGTGCGCGCTTCCTCACCGATCTTCTTGCAAATTACTACATAACAACTATATTTGAAACATGGTTGCCCGGGGAGCGTCACCGGTTGTGGCCGGGCGTTGCAGTTTTATTGGTACGAATTCACAAATAAGTGGCGGGATTTGTCGACAAACGCGGCAATTCACAATAAGCTTGATTCTCAGAATGTTTTCTTTGAGAATCAACACGCACGCAAAACAACACGTCAGCACCACAGCAGCCGGCGCCAATTGGATAGGGGTTAAGAACATGTTATTTTTGAAAAGTACGACCGTCACAAAGGCGCCCGGCATTTACGACGTCGACATCGCCGCCAAGCCGCCAGGCAAAACCTTCGGCGTGTTCATGGCCACCGATCCCGACAATCCGCCCGCCGAGGTGCTGGCCGCGCTGGCCGCGATGGGCTTCAAGAACACCTACAGCGGCGGCTACACCCACAAGGACCGCGGCAAGGTGCTGGACTTGCACTTCCAAAAGGACGGCACCGATCTGTTCCAGGGCTGGAAGGCCGAGGAAATGGAAGCCAACATGGCCGAGATCACCGCGCTGTTCAACGGCATCGGCATCACCATCGCCCCGCGCGTGATGACCCTGGCTGAAGCCTACGCTTAACAGCGTCCGCAAGGCGTCACGCCACCACCTCTATGTGATACAGGGCCCATGGGCAGGCGCCAAACCGCTCGGGCAGCGGTTTGCCCGCCATGTCCGGCACCTTGTCGGCATCGTAGATCGCCCATAGCGGGCCGAGTCCGCCCAACGCCATCGCCGCCCCGTCCAGATGGGTCGCGACGATGTAGCGCTGCGCGCGCGCCTGTGCCACCGTCACGCTGGCCGCGTAACCATCCACCGCCCGTAACAGCAGCTTTGTGTTGTCGCCGATGTTGGCGCCGGCCGCCTTCAGTACGTCCAGCAGCAACGGGCCAGAAAATGGCGTTTTTTCATGCGGATTCTCCTCGGTCGCGTAGTGCCGGTATCATACCGCGCATGGACTTATTTGCCGACGACGCCGCCCTGACACCCATCCCGATCGAGGATGGCGAACTGTGGTTCCAGCAATGCCTGGCGCTGGACTGGCCGCCGGCCGAGGTGATGCAACGCCTGCTCGAAGAAACCGACTGGCGCCATGAAGAAGTCAAAGTATGGGGAAAATTGCACATGCAACCGCGTCTGACGGCATGGCATGGCGAAGCGAGCTACCGGTATTCCGGCAAGACATTCCATCCGCTGCCGTTCACGCCGCTGCAACTGCATATCAAAGAGGCGGTCGAGCGCGCGACCGATAGACGCTTCAACAGCGTGCTGCTGAATTATTATCGGGACGAGCGCGACAGCATGGGCTTCCACGCTGACGACGAGCGCGAACTGGGACCGGAGCCGGCCGTCGCGTCGGTGAGTTTCGGCGCGCCGCGCACCTTCATCCTCAAGCACCGGCGCCTGCCGAAGACCGTCAAGCTGGCGCTGGGGGACGGCTGCCTGCTGCTGATGGCTGGAACCTTGCAGCAACATTGGCTGCACGGCATCAACAAGGAGCGCACCGCGCGCGGCCCGCGCATCAACCTTACTTTCCGCATGATCGCCTGAGCAATCCAGGAAACTTCTTAAGCCTGGCTTAAGTTTGGCTATTTGCCGATTATACCATGAAACGTATGGCTTACACCTTGTCACACTTCTTACTAATTCGGCCGTGACGGACGCTAGCTGAGGTGTTATCTTGGTTCCATCGCACTTCAGAGAACTGCGATCCCAAGCAATTCCTGCTACAACCACTTTGCTGAAAGATCCAACATCATGAAAAAAATTCTGTTCGCATTAGTCGCTTCCGCAGCCGCCCTGAGCGGTACCTCCGCC
>DASVTJ010000405.1:0-1730 GCA_036387635.1 Duganella sp. | reverse complement strand
GGCGAGCGCCAGCGGTTACGCCAACCATTTCGAGGGGATCGCCGCCGACACGCCATGGCGTCCAGTGGTCGGCGAGAACGGCCTGCGCCACCATCCCAAACCAACCGCGCACGGCAGCCAGAGCGCGATTGTGGTTGGCGTCGACGGTGGCGACAGCGCCAACGGTGCCGACGAGATCTACTGCGACAAGCTGGGTCGGGTGCGCATCCGCTTCCACTGGCAGCAGGACGCCGCCGCGACCTGCTGGGTGCGCGTGGCGCAGCGCTCGGCCGGCGGCGGCATGGGCAGCCAGTTCCTACCGCGCATCGGCCAGGAGGTGCTGGTGCAATTCCTGGAAAACGACATCGACCGGCCGATCATCGTCGGCGCCTTGTACAACGGCCAGGGCGAGGGCGGACAAGCGCCGACGCCGGGTGGTAAAAGCGATCGTGACAGCGACGCCAGCGTGTTCCGGTCGGCCAACGACCACGGTGTATCGGGGCAGGGCAATCTGGCGGGCGGCAACAGTCCGCTGTGGCACGGCGCCGCTGGCGATACAGCGGGCCATCGCAACAGCGCCGCCCAGTGGGGTGTGCGCAGCAAGGAATTCGGCGGCGCTGGCTACAACCAGCTGCTGTTCGACGACACGGACAACCAAGGCCGCATCCAGCTCAAAAGCAGTCACGCCGCCAGCGAACTAAACCTCGGCCATTTGATCCACGCGGCCGACAATTATCGCGGCAGCTTTCGGGGCACCGGCGCCGAGTTGCGCACCGACGGTTATGGTGCCGTGCGCGCCGGCTCTGGCCTCTTGATATCGAGCTACAAGATCACGCACGGTGCCGACACGCGCGAGCCGACCGGCGACAACGTTGCCGGCATGGCGCTGCTCAAGCAGGCCGTAACGCTGGGCGAGACCTTCAGCGGCGCTGCCAAGACGCATCAGACGGTGGCGTATGCCAGCCACCTGGGCGCGGCCAAGGCTAACACCAGCAAGCTCGACGACAAGGCCGCGCCGCTGAAGGCGATGCTGACAGCCACCTCGGGCATGTTGAGCCAAGAAAATGTCGACGCCGCGAAGGCCGAAGCGCCGAGCAAGCCGGTCGCGCCGGACGACGACAAGCTGCCGCACAGCAGCAGCGCCATCATCGCCATTGCCGCCAAGGCCGGGCTCGGCGTGTTGGCCGGACAGAATCTGCAATTGGCCAACGGCGAAACGATCACGTTGATGAGCGGGCAGGACACGCAGTTTGCCACCGGTGCACAGATGCGCGTGCACAGCGGCCAGGCGATCGGCATGCTCGGCGGTGCTGTCAAGCCCGGCGAGAACAATATGGGGCTGCAACTGATCGCGGCGAAGGATGCGATCGACGTGCAAGCGCAGGCCGACGTGCTCAACGTTCAGGCCCGCGACGAAGTCAACATCGTGAGCGCCAATGCGCACATCGATTGGGCCGCAGCCAAGAGCATCAGCCTGTCGACGGCGGGCGGTGCGAACATTACCATTGCCGGCGGCAACATCACGATCCAGTGTCCGGGGAAGATTACTATCCATGCGGGGAAGAAGAGCTTCTCCGGCGGCCAAGAGGTCAACTACAAGCTGCCGATCTTACCGCAGTCAGTGTGTATCGAATGCTTGGCCAAGCGTGCGGCACAGCGTACCGCGTTCATTAATAAGGGGGCGTAGGCGTGATCGAGGGAATCCATACAAAACAGTATCCGCACATCGATATACTGGATGCAGTTGCGCA
>DASVTJ010000404.1:0-10391 GCA_036387635.1 Duganella sp. | reverse complement strand
GCTCGATGGGACGCATCGCTTCAGCCAGTTGCGGCGCGCGGTGGGCGGGGTCAGCGAGAAAATGCTGGCGCAAACGCTCGACGCGCTCGCCTTCGACGGCTTGGTGTTGCGGGTGGCGCAGCAGGTGCTGCCGCCGCACGTCGAATACAGCCTCACGCCGCTGGGACGGGAGGCGGCGGTTCGGCTGGAAGTGCTGGTCGACTGGATCGAGGACAACTTCCCGCAAATTCACCAGGCACAGCTGGCGGCCAGTGGCGCGGGATCGGCCGCGCCGGCGACGGCGATCGAAGGCGCGGCAACGGAGTCAATTGCCGCAATCGCGGCCACCGCGACAGGGGCGGCAACGCCGGCGGCATAAACGCTGGCCGGGGCAGGCCCTGTTGTAATACACTAGTTTTCACCTCCGCTTCGCGGAATCGGACCCACTCATGATGCCGCCGCTCCCCGCCGGTCAGCCGCACACGATTTTGATTGCCACCAGCTCGGCATATGACCATGCCACGCTCGGCCAGACGCTGGGCCGCTACGGCTATGACGTCAAGGCGGTCGGTCGCGGCGATGAAGCGCTGGCCGCGGCGGCGGGCGGCGGCCTGGTCATGGCGTTGCTCGACGTCGCGCTGGCCGGCAGCGCCGGGCTCGAGTTGTGCCAGCGCCTGCATCAACTCTGCGGCGCGGACCTGCCGATCTACATACTGTCCACCTCGCCTAGCCAGGAAGAGCGCGAACGCGCGCTGGCGCTCGGCGCGGCCGCCTATCTGCCGCTCAGTTTCAGCGCCGACGACCTGGCCGAGCAAATCCTGCTGCGATTGAAGGCCATCAGCCCGGCGCCGATCGACACCGGCCTGCCGGCCATGTCCACGCTCGAAGTCAACTACCACACCATGCTGGCCGGCTCCCCGGACGCGATCATGCTGCTGCAGCGCGGCGGCAACCGCATATTGGACGTCAACCGCCGCACGCGCGAGCTGTTCGGGCTGACCGAAACGGAACTGGTGCAGCGCGATTTGCCTGCGCTGTGTCCGCCAGAGCAGCCGGACGGCCGGCCATCGGCGCAGGTGTTCGGCGCGCATGTCGACGCGGTGATGGCGGGCGGCGTGCAAGTGTTCGAGCTGGCCATGCGGCACAGCTCGGGGCGCGCGCTGTACTGCGAGCTGCGCATGGTGCCGCTCAACAGCGGCCCGCACCGGCTGATGCATGTGCGGGTGGTCGACGTCACGCGCGGCAAGCTGGCAGAGGCCCTGCGCGACGGCAAGAACCGGTTGCTGGAGATGATCGCGCGCGCCGCGCCGCTCGACGAGATCCTCAACCGCCTGATGCTGCTGATCGAATCGCAGACCGAGGACGTGATCTGCACGGCGATGCTGCTGTCGCCGGACGGGCGCACCGTGCGGGTCGCCGCCGGTCCCAACATGCCGCCGGACTATCTGGCCGCCATCGACAACATGCCGGTCGGCCCGGCCGCCGGCTCCTGCGGCACCGCCATCCACCGCAAGGCGACGGTGGAGGTGGCTGACATCATGAACGATGCGCTGTGGATCGAATACAAGGCGCTGGCCGCGCGCCACGGGCTGCGCGCGTGCTGGTCGATGCCGATCATGCTCGACAAGGACACCGTGCTCGGTTCGCTGGCGATGTACTACCGCGAGGTGCGCAGCCCGAGCGACGAGGACCGCAGCCTGATCGGCGCGGCCACCTATATCGCCGGCATCGCCATCGTGCGCACCCGGCGCGAGGAGGAGCTGCGGCGTCATCGCGAACACCTGGAGGAACTGGTGGCGGCGCGCACGACCGAACTGCGGCTGGCCAAGGAGGACGCCGAACACATCAACGAAGAACTGGGCACCGCGCTCGAGAACCTGAGCCTGACGCAGGAGGAGTTGGTGCGGCGCGACAAGCTGGCGGCGCTGGGCGCGCTGGTGGCCGGCGTGGCGCACGAGCTGAACACGCCGATCGGCAACAGCCTGATGATGGCCAGCAGCATGAGCGAACGCACCGCCGAGTTGCGGCGCGATCTGGAGGGCGGGCTGCGCCGATCGGTGCTGGAAGACTACCTGAAGCAGGCCGCCAGCGCCGACGAGGTGGTGGTACGCAACCTGAACCGCGCGGCGGCGCTGGTGGCCAGCTTCCGGCACATCGCCGTCGACAGCACCAGTTCGCAGCGCGATCGCTTCGTGCTGGGCGACGCGATCGCGCAGCTGCTGCAATCGCTGGACGCCGAACTGCACCAGCAGGCGCTGACGCTGGACGAGGATGTCGACCACTGGCTGGAAATGGACAGCTATCCCGGCCCGCTCAACCAGGCGCTGCGCAACCTGATCGAAAACAGCATCGTGCACGGCTTCGATGGTCGCGGTCCGGGCACGATCACGCTGTCGGCCCACGACGGCGGCAACGACGAGATCGTCATCGAAGTCGGCGACAACGGCGCCGGCATCCCGGCCGCCAACCTGCCGCGCATCTACGACCCGTTCTTCACCACGCGGCTCGGTTCCGGGGGCTCCGGCCTGGGGCTCTACATCACGCACAATATCGTCGCCGGCGTGCTGGGCGGACGGATCGACGCCAACAGCCAGGAAGGCGCCGGCGCCCGCTTCACGCTGCGCCTGCCCAAGGTGGCGCCGCTGTGATGGCCTGCGATCGGGACGGCTCGTGCGGGCATCGCCACGCAACGCGGAAGTGCGGTACGCTGTGTGCATGAGGAAAATCTTGACGCGCATCGCCGGCCCGCTGGTGCTGGCGCTGTGCTGCGGCGGGCTCCACGCCGGCCCGGCGCCATACTGGACGTGGCAAAGCAAGCTGGACGGTAAAACGGCCTGTTCGCAAACGCCGCTGGGGCCCGGCTGGGAGAAGTTGCGGGGACCGTACAAAGATAGCCGTTGCGAAAAGTTAGTTCTTGCTAAATAATGGACCCACAACAACACGGGAGAACCCCGGGCATCACATACCATCATCATAACGAGGAGACTGTATGTTTACCAATCCCGAGCAATTTGCCAACGCCACAAAAGCCCTGTTTGAATTCCAACTTGAAACATTCAACACGCTCACCAGCAAGGCGGTACAAGGCGTCGAGCAAGTCGTTGCGCTGAACATGGCCACCGCCAAGTCGCAGATGGCCGACGGCCTGGCCACCGGCAAGGAGATGAGCCAGGCCGCCGATCCGAAAGCGGCGATGGGCCTGGCCGCCGCCAAAATGCAGCCGGGCGTGGCCGGTGCCGCCGCCTACAACCAGCAACTGGGCGTAATCATCGCCGAGATCCGCGAAGAATTCACGCGCGCGGCCGACGCCCACGTGGCCGAGGCGAAAAGCAACCTGAGCGCGCTGATCTACGACGTCACCAAGAATGTGCGCCCCGGTTCCGAAAACGCCGTGCAGATCGTCAAGACCGCGATCGACAACGCCTTCAGCGGCTACGAACAGGTGACCAAGGCCACCAAGCAGGCGGTGCAATCGGTGGAAACGCAGATCGCCAAGGCCAGCGAGATGGTGGAAAAAAACATCCCCGCCGCCAAGCCATAACCCTACCGGAGGGTCATATCCCCACCCGGCGTTGATTTTGCTGGGCAAGCGATGACGAACGCTATACACTGTATATAAATACAGTTTATCGCTCTCCTCGCTTCCCCTGCAATGATCAAAGTCCTCGACAACGCGTTTTATTACCTGGATAACTTCCATCAGGTACTGACGTGGATCGGCGATCGTTACGACGATTTGCTGACCGCCGAAGAGCGCGACTTCATCACCGCCTTTCCGACCCTGCCACAGCCGTCGCGCGCGCTACTGGTGCGCATGGTCATGCGCAAGGGCACGCTGTTTCGAGCGAGCAAGCTGGCTTACGCCGAGATCGGTAGCACGCACGAGGCCGCCCGTCCGCTGGCCAGCCTGGGCCTGATCGAGGAGGATCCGCAACTCGACCTGGACCAGCTGTTCGATCTGTTGCAAAAGCCGGAGATCGGCAAGATATTCCAGCTGACGCCGCACGTGCGGCAATTGCGCAAGGCCGAACAACTCGAAGCGCTGCGCGAGCAATACAACGGCCAGCACCGTTTTTCCAATTGGTACGAGGGGTCCGGCGACCACGCCTACAGCAACCTCACGCAGCAATTGTGCGACCGCCTGCGCCTGATTTTCTTCGGTAATTATCACCAGGACTGGACCGAGTTCGTGCTGTCGGACCTTGGCATCTACCAGTACGAAAAGGTGGCGTTCTCGGCGGCCGCGCGCGGTTTCCGCAGCCGGCGCGACATCGACGATTTTTTGGCGATGTACCAATGCCACGAGCGCTTTAACGATGGCGAAGATCCGGCCACGGTAATGCGCGACTTGCCGCCCTGCTCGGAAGACAACGAGTGGCTGCGCAGCCGGCGCGACAAACTGACCTTCACCATCGGCCAGCATCTGGAACGGCAGGCCGACTGGAAGGGCGCGCACGCGCTCTACACCGGCTGCAACTACCCCGGCGCGCGCGCCCGCGCCATCCGCGTGCTGGAAAAAGACGAGCAGCCGCGCGCGGCGTTCGACCTGCTGCAAGTGGCGATGCAACAGCCCGAGAGCGAAGCGGAACGCCAGCAGTTGCTGCGCATGGCGCCGCGCCTGGCGCGCAAGCTGGGACACGCCAAGCCGCCACGCACGACGTTGGCGCAGGCGCTGCGCATCGACCTGAGCCTGCCGCCGCCCCTGCAACCGAGCTACGTCGAATTCGTCGTGCGCGACCATCTGGCGCGCGACGACGCGCCGGTGTACTACGTTGAGAATTCGCTCATCAATTCGCTGTTCGGCCTGCTGTGCTGGGACGCGGTGTTCTGCCCGATACCGGGCGCGTTCTTCCACCCCTACCATCGCGGCCCGGCCGACCTGCACAGCGCAGACTTCCAGCGCCGCCGCGCACAGCAGTTCGCGGCGTGCCTGGCGCAGCTCGACGACGACCGGCATCGCGCGACGATCCTGGCCAACTACGCCGTCAAGCGCGGCATCCAGTCGCCGTTCGTGCATTGGGAGGCGCTCGACGAAGACTTGATCGCGCTGGCGCTCGACTGCATTCCGGCGCTGCATCTGCGGCGCTCCTTCGAACGCATCCTGGCCAACATCAAAGCCAACCGCACCGGCTTCCCGGACCTGATCCAGTTCTGGCCCGCCGAGCGGCGCTACAACATGATCGAGGTCAAAGGTCCGGGCGACCGCCTGCAGGACAACCAGCTGCGCTGGATCGAATACTGCGCCGCGCACCAGATGCCGATCTCGGTCTGCTATCTGCAATGGGCGGCATGAGCGCGCGCGCCGGCCAGCCCGCCTACACCGTCGCCGTACGCGCGTTGTGCGAGTTCACCGCCAAGACCGGCGACCTGGATCTGCGCTTCACGCCCTCGCCCACCGCGCAGGAAGGCATCGCCGGCCACGCGCTGGTGACGTCGCGGCGCGACGACGATTACGAGACCGAGGTGGCGCTGTCGGGCGAATTCGGTCCGCTGCGCGTGCGCGGGCGCGCCGACGGCTACGACCGGCGCGCCAACCGGCTCGAGGAAATCAAGACCTATCGCGGCGACTTGAAGAAGATGCCGGACAACCAGCGCCAGCTGCATTGGGCGCAGGTGAAAATCTACGGCCATTTGCTGTGCCAGGAACAGGGCCTCGACAAGATCGATCTGGCGCTGGTCTACTTCGACATCGGCAGCCAGAAAGAAACGGCGCTGCACGAGCGGCACACGGCGCTGGAACTGCGCGCCTACTTCGAACAGCAGTGCGGCCTGTTCCTGCAATGGGCGCAAAAGGAAATGGCGCACCGCGCCGCGCGCGACGCGCAGCTCAAGGCGATGCGTTTTCCGCACGCCGATTTCCGTCCCGGCCAGCGCCAGTTGGCCGAGGCGATGTACAAGGCCAGCAACCGTGGCGTGTGCCTGCTGGCGCAAGCGCCGACCGGCATCGGCAAGACCGTCGGCAGCCTGTTCCCGATGCTCAAGGCGAGCGCCGAGCATGGCGTCGACAAGGTGTTCTTCCTGGCCGCGAAAACCTCCGGCCGCCAGATGGCGCTCGACGCCGTCGACATCATCCGCGAAGGCGCGCCGCTGCTGCCTTTGCGCACGCTGGAGCTGGCGGCCAAGTCCACCGCGTGCGTCAATCCGGACAAGGCCTGCCACGGCGAATCGTGCCCGCTGGCCAAAGGGTTCTACGATCGGCTACCGGCGGCGCGCCAGTCGGCGCTCGATGTCATGCTGCCGCCGATCCAAGGCGCCGAACCAGGCGCCGAACCAGGCGCGCGGCAAAACGCGCCGACCACCTTCCTGGCGCTGGACCGCGAGACGCTGCGCGCGGTGGCGCTGGCGCACGACGTCTGCCCTTACTATCTGAGTAGCGAAATGGCGCGCTGGTGCGACATCGTCATCGGCGACTACAACTACTACTTCGACAGCAGCGCCATGCTGCACAGCCTCATGCAGATGAACGACTGGAAGGTCAACGTGCTGGTCGACGAGGCGCACAACATGGTCTCGCGCGCGCGCAAGATGTACTCGGCCGAGATGGAACACGCCGGCCTGCGCATGCTGCGCAAGGTGGTGCCGGAGGAGTTGAAAAAACCGCTGGACCGCGTGCACCGGCAGTGGAACCAATTGGAAAAAGACCAGACGGCCGAATACCAGTCATACGCCACGCTGCCGGAAAAATTCATGGGCGCGCTGCAAACGGCGGCCACCGCCATCGCGGACTACATGGCCGACCATCCCGGCTATGTCGACGCCGATTTGCAGAACTTTTATTTCAGCGCCCTGATGTTCGCGCGGCTGGCCGAAAGCTTCGGCGACCACGCACTGTTCGACATCGAAAAAAGCGACGGCGCGCGCGCCAGCCATTCCAACTCGGTGCTTTGCATCCGCAACATCGTGCCGGCACCGTTCCTCAAGCCGCGCTTCGAAAGCACGCACACCACCGCGCTGTTCTCGGCCACGCTCAGCCCCTGGAACTACTTCGGCGACATGCTCGGCATGCCCGACACCACGGCCTGGGTCGATGTCGAATCGCCATTCGTGGCCGAGCAGCTGTCGGTGCAGGTGGCCGCGCACATCTCCACGCGCTACCAGCACCGCCAGCAATCGCTGCGCCCCATCGCCGCCTTGATGGGACAGCAGTACCAGCGCGAGCGCGGCAATTACCTGGCCTTTTTCAGCAGCTTCGACTACATGGAAAAGGCGGCCAACCAGTTCGCCGAGGCCTATCCGGACGTGCCGGTGTGGCGCCAGTCGCGCCGCATGGACGATGCCGAGCGCGCGCAGTTCCTGGGCCGCTTCACGCTCGAGAGCGAAGGCATCGGCTTCGCGGTGCTGGGCGGCTCGTTCGGCGAGGGCGTCGACCTGCCCGGCGCGCGCCTGATCGGCGCATTTGTCGCCACCCTCGGTCTACCGCAAATCAATCCGGTCAACGAGCAAATTCGCCAGCGCATGGACACCATCTTCGGCGCCGGGTACGACTACACGTACACCTATCCGGGCCTGCAGAAAGTGGTGCAGGCGGCCGGCCGCGTGATCCGTACCCAATCCGATCGCGGCACCGTCTATCTGATCGACGACCGCTTCGGCCGGCCCGAGATCCAGCAACTGATGCCGGCGTGGTGGCGGATCGAGGAGGCGATCCGACCGTCATAGTTGCATGCTATTGGCAAGTGAGGCGTGATGCGAAAATTTAATAAAATAATGATAATTATTCGGAGGTATGATGGGTAGCTGAGTTGAACACGCTTTTGTTTATAACTGAAAATAGGTGCATCACGATGCTGAAGATCCTTCGCTACTTGCTGTGCGCGTTGACGCTCGTGAGCGCGCCTTCATTTGCCGCCGTGATCATCGTTACCAGCGATGAGCTCGAGTCCGGCCTGCTGCCCGTCGTCAACGCCAGCATTGATCCGCACTCCTTCCTGTCCAAATACGACTACAGCATGGTCCATATGATACCGGGCGCCAACGACACCATTGTGGTGCTGCCATTATCGACCGTGCCGGAACCGTCGGCGGTGCTGATGGTGATGCTCGGTCTCGGCATGGTGGGCGTGGCGGCACATAAACAGAGCAAGCCGTTTTAAACGCGTGGGCTCTGCTGCCGGGCCTTGGACGACGCGACGATTTTTTCCAGCAGCGGGCGCAGCAGCATTCCGAGGCCGCAAGCGACGATCAGCGCAGGCCAAGTGTCGCCGAAGCCCCAGCCCCAGACGCGGTTGAACGACACATACCACCAGCCGGCGAAGAAAATGCTGCCCAGGCCGCTGAGCAGATAGCGCGGCGTGGTCGGCGGGATGATCTGGGTAATGCCGCTGATGACAAGCAGCCAAGGCCAATAGCGCCACAGGCGCGTCCATTGGATGTCAAAATCCAGATAGCCGGCGCGGCCCAACAGGATCGCGCACCCAACCACAACCAGCAGCAATCCCCAGATCAGCTGTCTGCGCCATTGGTAAGCTTTTTCTACATTCATGTCGGTCCCCAAAGTTGGCATGGGTGTAACAATACCGGGGAACGGAAGATGGTGGAACCGCTATTCGACGAATAGCGGAAACGAACCGGAGTAAAGCGGGGAAAACGAAGGAACGGCAGACGCGGCAGATGCGGCAGAGACAGCAAGCCAGTGTCGAACCGACGATTCAGGAACGGCTGCCGTTGCCGGCCTTCGGCTCGAACATCAACATGTCCCATCCCAGCTGGCGGCGGATTTCCTCCGGCGTTGGCGGCGGTTTGACTTCATGCGCGCGCCGCTCGAGGTAGGCGCGGACCAGATGCTTCGATGGATGAGTAGTCTGCGACATGATGGTCTCCCGCGGCAGCAACGTCGTTATTGGTGCCGGTACTTGAGGCTACCGGCTTACCTGCTGCTGAGACTTCATCTGACGATGCGCTCCAAGCACGCGAAGCCAGTGTAGGGCGTTTCGCTATCAATATCTGTACGGCGGCTCACACTGCGCAATCACAGTTTGCGCTGCAGGAATTCGAGGAAGCAACTGATGCGCTGCGCCAGCTGGGTGTTGCGATAGTAGACCGCGTGAATCTGCTGGCGGTAACCGGTGTAGCTGTCCTCCAACACCTTGACCAGGCGCCCGGCGTCCAGATCGGCGCGCGTCATGAAGTCGGCCAGGCACACCACTCCCTGGCCGGCCAGCGCCAGCTGGCGCAGCGTTTCGCCGCTGGAGGCCGATATCGATGGCGTGATCGGCAGACTGTTGCCGATGGCGTGGCGCAGCGGCCAGACATTGCCTTGCTCGTACTGCGCAAAACCGATCAGCGAATGCGCGGCCAGGTCTTCCGGCTTTTGCGGCGTGCCATGCCGCGCCAGATAATCGGGACTGGCCAGCACATACAGCGGACTGGAACTGAGCGCGCGCGCGTGCAAGGTCGAATCGCTCAGCGCCCCGATGCGGATGGCGACGTCGGTGCGGTGCTCGATCAAATCGGTGATCCGGTCGTTGCTGCTCAATTCGAGCCTGATGTCCGGATACAGCGCGCGAAACTCCGCCATGTGCGGCACCACGCAATGCAGCATGAACGGCGATGCCGCGTCCACGCACAAGCGACCGGCCGGCTTTTGGCGGCGGATGCGGATCGTCTCTTCAGCCTCCTCCATCGCGCCCAGGATCGCGCGCGCGCGCTCGAGGAACAGGTGGCCCTCCTCGGTGAGCTCCATGCGCCGCGTGGTACGCGTCAGCAGCGAGGTGGCCAGCTTTTCTTCAAGCCGCGACAAGGCGCGGCTGACACCGGACGTGGTCTGACCGAGATGGACCGACGCCGCGCTCAGCGTGCCGCTGTCGATCACGGTGATAAAAGTTTTCAGATCGTCGGAATTGATATCCACGTTTAATAGCTCAAAAATTCGCTCAAAAATTCGCTCAAAATCGTTACGCCACGTACAGCAGCACCGCGCCGAAATGGCATGCGCTGCCGCCCAATACAAACAAATGCCAGACGCCGTGGCCGTAACGCCATTTGTGGTCCGTGACGAAGAAGGCGATGCCCACCGTGTAGACCAGGCCGCCCGCCGCCAGCCACATAAAGCCGTCCCAGCCCAGCGCGTCGATCAGCGGGCTGGCGCCGATCACTGCGAGCCAGCCCATGGCGACATAAATGACCAGCGACAGCACGCGCGCGCCCTTGGCGAACCAGATTTCCTGCAGTATGCCGATGACGGCCAAGCCCCAGACCACGCCGAACAGCGACCAGCCCCACGCGCCGCGCAGGCTCACCAGCGTGAACGGGGTGTAGCTGCCGGCGATGAGCAGGTAGATGGCGCAGTAATCCATCTTGCGCAGCACGTCTTTGGCGCGCCCGCGCAGGCTGTGGTAAAGGGTCGAGGTCAAATACAGTCCGAACAAGGTGGCCGCGTAGATGCTGAAGCTGACGACCTTCCAGATGTCCCC
>DASVTJ010000403.1:0-9319 GCA_036387635.1 Duganella sp. | reverse complement strand
CGAATTTTCTTGGAAGCAGTGGGCGATGGGCAAAGTATAGCGGGTCGGCAAGCGGAAAAAGCGATAAGCTGCCGCTTTACGTACGCGAGGTGAAGGGGCGCTATGCTGAAAATTTATGCGGCAGCCGTGCTGGCGCTGGTGGTCGGCTTGGGCGCTGCCGCGCCGTCCGCGCCTACCGCCGTGCCCACGGCCGTGCCTGCCCCTGCGCCTACAGCCGTGCCTACAGCCGTGCCTACAGCCGTGCCCAAAGTGTTGCGCGCCTTCCTTAGCACCGGCGAGACCGGCCTCGATCCGGCGGTCGCCTCCGATATCGCCAGTCTCAGCCTGCTGGAAAACCTGTTCGATCCGATGTTGCGCTACGATTATCTGGCGCGTCCGGTCGCTTTGCAGCCCAACACGCTGACCGCGATGCCGACCATCGGCGACAACGGCCTGACCTACACGTTCCAACTGCGCCAGGATGTCTACTTCACGGCCGACCCGGCCTTCAACCGCGCGCGGCGACAGGTGACGGCGCGAGATTACGTCTACAGCCTGAAGCGGCTGTACGATCCGGCGCTGAAGTCGCCGTGGAGCTTTCTGCTGGAAGGCAAAATCGTCGGCGACGAGGCGCTGAAGCCGCGCTTCGGCTACGACAGCGATATCGCCGGCCTGCAAGCGCTGGACAAGTTCACGCTGCGCATCCGCCTCAAGGCCGCTGATCCCAACTTCCTCTTCTATCTGGCGACGCCGGCCACCGGCGTGGTGGCGCGCGAGGTGGTGGAAGCGTACGGCGTGCAGGTCGGCAATCATCCGGTCGGCACCGGCCCGTTCAAGATCGGCAGCTGGAAGCGCAGCGACCAGATCTCGCTGCTGGCCAACCGCGACTTTCGGCCGATGCTGTTCGAGGGCAAGCGCGTGCCGCTGGTGGACCGGGTCGACATCAAGATCATGGAGGAATACCAGTCGCGCGTGCTGGGCTTTCTGAACGGCGAATTCGATTTTCTCGAGCAGTTGCCGGAATCGATGAAGGAAATGGTGCTGACCGCCGACGCCCAGCCGACGCTAAGACCCGAGCTGGCGCGCAAGGGGCTGGTGCTGTCGCCGTTTCCCGTGCTGCAAACCTATTACATGTGGATGAACATGGAAGACCCGCTGATCGGCGGCTACGGCAAGGACAAGGTGGCGCTGCGGCGCGCCATCGCGCTGAGCTACAACAGCGCCGAGGATATCGCGCAGATGAAAAAGGGTCTGGCGCTGCGCGCGGTCACGCCGCTGCCGCCGAACGTGCTCGGCTACGATCCGGCCTTCCGCAGTCCGGTCGGCTACGATCCGGCACTGGCCAACGCGCTGCTGGACCGCCACGGCTACAAAAAGGCGCGCGGCGGCTTCCGTACCCGGCCCGACGGCAAGCCGCTGACCTTGGTGATGCATACCGAGCCGTCGATGGTCGGCCGCCTGCGCGACGAGCTGTGGCGCAAGAACCTGAACGCGATCGGCCTGAACGTCACCTTCAAGAGCGACAAGAAAACCGAGATCATCAAAGCCTCGCGCCTGGGCACGGTGATGATGTTCGAGACTAATTGGGTGGCCGATTTCCCGGACGGCGATAATTTCTATCAATTGCTGTACGGCCCGAACAAGGCGGGACCGAATTACGCGCGCTTCAACCTGCCCGCCTACAACCAGCGCTACGAGCGAACCCGCGCGATGGGGGATTCGCCGGAACGCACCCGGCTGTACGATGAAATGGCGCAACTGATCCACGCGTACACGCCGTGGGTGCTGCTGACGCATCCGATCGCCGCCGATCTGCAGCAACCATGGTTGAAAAATTACCGGCGCCATCCGGTGGAATTGACCAACTGGCGCTATCTGGACGTCGTCGCACATACTTCACGCTGAGCTGGCGCGTACAATAGATAAATGAAATTTCTAAATCGCCGGGGCTTGGCCTATGTGCTCATGCACCCGATGGACTTCCTGTTGCAATGCCTCAAGGGCTTTCGCGCCAATCAGGGCCTGCTGTTGGCGGGCGCGGTGGCGTATTACTCGCTGCTGTCGATCGTTCCGCTGCTGATGTTGGTGGTGGTCGCGCTGTCGCACGTCATCGACGAGGCCGTGCTGCTCGATACGGTCGGGCGCTATCTAAACTATCTGGTACCCGGACAATCGCAACCGCTGGTCACCGAGGTTGGGCATTTCCTCGAACATCGCGACGTCGTCGGCGGCGTGCTGCTGGTCAGTATGATCTTCTTCAGCTCGTTGGCGTTCACCGTGCTGGAAAACGCCATGTCGGTGATTTTCAAGCACCGGGTCGACATCAAGCGCAGGCGTTATCTGATTTCCGCCATCATGCCCTACTGCTTCATTTTGTCGCTGGGTGTCGGCATGCTGCTGGTCACCCTGGTGGCCGGCAGCTTGCAGGTGATGGGCGAGGAAAGCGTGAGCCTGTTCGGCTACGACTGGTCGCTGCAAGGCGTGTCCGGCGCGCTGCTGTATATGTTGGGCCTGGGTGGCGAGGTGCTGGTACTGACCGCGATCTATCTGGTGATGCCGGTGGGGAGGCTGTCGCTGTCGCATGCGCTCATCGGTGGCGTGACGGCGGCGCTGCTGTGGGAAATCGCGCGCCACATCCTGGTGTGGTACTTTTCGACCTTGTCGCAGGTGAATGTGGTGTACGGCTCGATGACCACCGCCATCATCGTCATGTTCAGCCTGGAAATCGGCGCCACGTTGCTGTTGTTCGGGGCGCAGGTCATTTCGGAATTCGAACGGGCGTGCCGCCACAAGCCGCGCCGCAACCCGACGCCGTTGACCACCGAAGCGACAGAGATGAAATAATTTGTGCGCCGCAAAAACATCTGTGTTACACTACGTTCGTGGTTGAGGTTCTTTGGTTTCCAAACGAACAGTCCCACATCTGAGGCAAGCGCAGTAATCCGATAAGTGTAACGACGGATCACAAAATGGCGCTACCTGGAGTTGTAGTTTCGAATACATTGGTCGATTTACACGTTGGAGGCACCATGCAGATAGCATGGGCGTCCGAGAAAAGCTGGATTCACTTTGCAGATAGCACTGGATGACGGCTCGATTAAAGCATTGGTAATACATTGGAACGAAGCCCGTTGAGATACGGGCTTTTTTTTCGTCCGCGTTTTCGTGGCCCCTTCAGCGTTCTACAGCGCGCGGGCGATCAGGATTTTCTGGATGTCGCTGGTGCCTTCGTAGATCTGGCATACGCGCACGTCGCGGTAGATGCGCTCCACCGGGAAATCGGAGACGTAACCATAGCCGCCGTGCACCTGGATCGCGTCCGAACAGACCTTTTCCGCCATCTCGGAAGCGAACAGCTTGGCCATCGCCGCTTCCTTCAAGCATGGCAGGCCGGCGTCCTTCATCGCCGCCGCGTGGCGGATCAGCTGGCGCGCCGCTTCGATCTGCGTGGCCATGTCGGCCAGCCGGAATTGCACCGCCTGGTGTTCGAAGATCGGCTTGCCGAAGCTTTCGCGGTCGCGCGCGTAGGTCAGCGCCGCTTCGTACGCGGCGCGCGCCATGCCGACCGCTTGCGAGGCGATGCCGATGCGCCCTCCTTCCAGCCCCGACAACGCGATCTTGTAGCCCTGGCCTTCTTCGCCGATCAGATTCTCGGCCGGAACGCGGCAATTTTCGAACAGGATTTGCGCCGTGTCCGACGAGTGCTGGCCCATCTTCTGCTCCAGCCCGGCGACGATGTAGCCCGGCGTCGAAGTCGGCACCCAGAAGGCACTGATGCCTTTCTTGCCGGCGGCCTTGTCGGTGACGGCCAGCACGATGGCGACATCGGCGTATTTGCCGCTGGTGATGAATTGCTTGACGCCGTTGATGACGTAGTCGGCGCCGTCGCGCGTGGCGGTGGTGCGTAGCGCGGCGGCGTCGCTGCCGGTGTGCGGCTCGGTCAGGCAGAAGGCGCCCAGCATGTCGCCTTGCGCCAGCGGCCGCAGCCATTGATCTTTCTGGCGGTCGTTGGCGTACATCATGGCGATGCTGCACACCGGGCAGTTGTTGACCGAGATGATGGTGGAGGTGCCGCCGTCGCCGGCCGCGATCTCTTCTAGCACCAGCGCCAGCGAGACGTAGTCCATGCCGGCGCCGCCCAGCGCTTCCGGCACGGCCACGCCGAAGGCGCCCAGCGCGGCCAGCTCTTTCAATTCCTCTTTCGGGAAGTGATGCTCCTTGTCCCAGCGCGCCGCCTGCGGCGCCAGGCGCTCCCGGGCGAAGGTGCGCAGCGCGTCGCGGATCATTTCGTGTTCTTCGGTCAGTATCATGTCGTCTCGTTTTTTATAGTTGTAACCGCCCCGGCGCCGGGTCGTACCCGTGCGGGGTACGACCTCTTCGCTGCGCGGGGTTCGCCTTCGATGGCGGCGTCGTTACCAGCCGATCTCGGCGCCGTCGTAGTTGCGGTAGATGGCGCGCTCCGACGCCGGCAGGCGCGCCAAGGTCGCGCGGATGCCGCCGGCGCTTTCCTCCACCGAGATGTCGGCGCCGCCGCCACCCATCTCGGTGCGCACCCAGCCCGGATGGAACGCCACGCAGGTGGCGCCCTGCTTGCCGAACACCAATGCCGTGTCGATCAGCACCGAGTTCAGCGCGGCCTTGCTGGCACGGTACAGCGAGCCGCTGGGGCTGCTGCGCTCGCTCAGCGAGCCCATCTTCGACGACAGCACCGCCAGCTTGCCGCGCGCGGCGCATACCATCGGCGCGATCACCGGCAGCAGCCGCATCGCCGCCAGCACGTTGGTGTGCATCACGGAATCGAAATCCGTCTGCAGCGGAAAGCCGTCGTGGCGCGGGCCGTACACGCCGGCGTTGAGCACCGCGACGTTGAGTTCCTCGCCGTCGAGCTTCCAGCCGAGGCCCGCGCACGCTTCAACGTCGGTGACGTCGAGCTGGTGCGGCTCGGCCCCCAGCGCGCCAAGCGCGGCGCAGTCGTCGGCCTTGCGGGCGGTGGCGATCACGCGCCAGCCGTCGGCCAGATATTGTTTAACGAGCTCGTTGCCGATGCCGCGCGAGGCGCCAATGATGAGTGCGGTCGGCATCCGTTATGCCCCCACCAATTCGATAGCCATGGCCGTCGCCTCGCCGCCGCCAATGCACAGCGCCGCCACGCCCTTCTTGCCGCCGGTGCGCTTGAGCGCGCCGATCAGCGTGACGATGATGCGCGCGCCGGACGCGCCGATCGGATGGCCCAGCGCGCAGGCGCCGCCGTGGATGTTGACCTTGCTGTGCGGGATGTCGAGGTCGCGCATCGCGGCCATCGGCACGGCGGCGAACGCCTCGTTGATCTCGAACAGGTCGACGTCCTTGCTGGCCCAGCCGATTTTCTTGTACAGTTTTTCGACCGCGCCGATCGGGGCCGTAGTGAACAGGTTCGGCTCCTGCGCGAACGTGGCGTGGCCGTGGATCCTGGCGATGACGGTGGCGCCCAGTTGCTTGGCGGTCGATTCGCGCATCATCACCAGCGCGGCGGCGCCGTCGTTGATCGACGACGACGACGCGGCGGTGATGGTGCCGTCCTTTTTGAAGGCGGCGCGCAGGGTCGGGATTTTGTCGAGCTTGGCCTTCAGCGGGCCTTCATCCTTGTCGATGACGGTGTCGCCGGCGCGGCTGGTCACGGTGACCGGCGCGATTTCCCATTTGAAGTAGCCTTCGCTGGTGGCCACCTGGGCGCGCTTGACCGATTCGATGGCGAAGTTGTCCTGCGCCTCGCGGGTGAATTCGTACTTGGCCGAGCATTCCTCGGCGAACGTGCCCATCGAGCGGCCTTCGCCGGTTTTCTCGTTGCGCGAATAGGCGTCCTCGAGGCCGTCGTACATCATGTGGTCGAACATCATGCCGTGGCCGATGCGGTAGCCGCCGCGCGCCTTCGGAATAAGGTACGGCGCGTTGGTCATCGATTCCATGCCGCCGGCCACCACCACGTCGGCGCTGCCGGCGACCAGCTGGTCGTGCGCGAAGATGGCCGCCTGCATCGCCGAGCCGCACATTTTCGACAAGGTGACGGCGCCGGTCGACGCCGGCAAGCCCGCCTTCAGCAGTGCTTGCCGCGCAGGCGCCTGGCCTTGTCCGGCCATCAGGCAGTTGCCGAAGTAGACGTGCTCGACGAGCTTGCCGTCGATGCCGGAGCGCTCGACCGCTGCGGCGATCGCGACCGCGCCCAGGTCGTGCGCGGCCTTGCCGGAAAAGTCGCCCTGGAAGGCGCCCATCGGGGTGCGTGCGGCGCCGACGATGACGATGGGATCATGCGCGTTGGAATTATTCATTTTCTAGAGTCTCCATGAAGGGCGGCGGTGCCGGGATCGATACCGCCGGGGTGTTCGATTGGTTTTGATGGAAGAAGCGGATATGCTGCGGGTACGGAAAAACATCTTCGATGACGCCGTCGAGAATGCGTTGCTTGCGCGCCTGCCAGTAGTCACGGGTCAACAGGTCGGCGTGGTGCTTCATGAAATACGTGCGGATCTTGGCGTTCCCCAGCAGGAACCTGCCGAATTGCTCGGGGAAGACGTCGTGCTTGCCGATCGGATACCACGGCTCCGACGACATCTCGTCTTCTTCATTGCGCGCCTCGGGAATGTCGCGGAAATTGCAATCGGTGATGTATTCGATTTCGTCGTAGTCGTAAAACACGACGCGCTGATGCCGCGTGACGCCGAAGTTTTTGTACAGCATATCGCCGGGGAAAATATTGGCCGCGACCAGCTCCTTGATGGCGTTGCCGTATTCGAGGATGCCGTGTTCGATCTGGTCGTCGTTGCCTTCCTTGTCGGCGTTGCCGAGCCACATGTTGAGCGGCACCATGCGGCGCTCGATATACACGTGCTTGATGATGATCTTGCCGCCCTCTTCCTCATATAGCGCCGGCGCGAAATGTTTCAACTCGGCGATCAATTCCTCGCTGAAGCGCTGGCGCGGAAACGCCACGTTCGAATACTCGAGCGTATCGGCCATGCGGCCGACGCGGTCGTGGTGTTTCACCAGCAGGTATTTTTCCTTGATCAGCGCGCGCGTGGTGTCCTTGGGCGGCGGATAGAAATCCTTGATGACCTTGAACACGTACGGAAACGACGGCAGCGCGAACACCAGCATCACCAGGCCCTTGATGCCGGGCGCGATCTGGAACTGGTCCGACGAATGCTTCAGGTGTTGCAGGTAATCGCGGTAGAACAGCGTCTTGCCCTGCTTTTGCAGGCCTAGGATGGTGTAGATCTCGCTGCGCGGCTTGCGCGGCAATAAGGTGCGCAGGAATTGTACGTAGGCCGACGGCACTTCCATATCGACCAGGAAGTAGGCGCGCGTGAACGAGAACAGGATCGTGATCTGCTCGTGGTCGAACAGCACGGTGTCGAGGATCAGTTCGCCATGACGGTTGTGCAGGATCGGCACGATGAACGGATATTCCTTGTTGCCGTTGATGCCCTTGCCGACGATGTAGGCGCCCTTGTTGCGGAAAAACAGGCTCGAGAGTACCTGGATCTGGTTGTTCGGTTCGGCGCGCGCCGTGAACAGTTCGCGCAGCCGCGCCTCGACCTGGGCGACGTCGCGCGTCAGGTTCTCGAACCGGGCGTCGAGCTCGAAGTTGGTGATCAGGCGCTTGAGCGTGTAGTGCAGCCCGTCGGTGCCCGGATAGTAGACGCGGTAGGTCGGCGCCAGCTCCTCGGTCTCGATGTACTCGGTCGAGACCACCGGGCGCACGAAGATGAATTCGTTATGGAAGTAGCTGCGGTGCAGAATGTTGCAGCACACCGAGTTGAAGAAGGTTTCCGCCAGCTCCGGCTGCTTATGGTCGGACAGCATGCCGATGTAGTGCAGCTTGAGCTCGCGCCACACCTCGTCGGTCAGGTCGGAATGGCTATACTCGTCCTCCAGCGCCTGCACGCATTCCTGCACGCGGCGGTCGTAGAAGTCGATCCGCTCGCGCGCGGCCTGCTGCGCCTCGGCCCAGGCGCCGCGCTCGAAGTGCCGCTTGGCCTGCTGGCTGGTCAGGCGGAACAAGCGGTAGTGCTTGTCGAAGCCGTCGCGGATCGTGCGCGCGATGTCGAACGCGATCTGCGAGCGCAGCAGTTTTGGAAAAGCAGCCTGGTTCATCGTCGCCCTCACCTTGTGCGTCGGCCAGGACGGCCGGCGCCGCGTCGTGTTACCTGGTTTCCGCGAACAGTTCGCGGCCGATCAGCATGCGGCGGATCTCGCTGGTGCCGGCGCCGATTTCATACAGCTTGGCGTCGCGCCACAGGCGGCCGACCGGATAGTCGTTGATGTAGCCGTTGCCGCCGAGCGCCTGGATCGCCTCGCCGGCCATCCAGGTCGCCTTCTCGGCGCTGTACAGGATGGCGCCGGCGGCGTCCTTGCGCAACTGGCGCACCGCTTCCGGCGTGGTGGCGCGGTCGCAGGCCTGGCCCACCGCGTACACATAGGCCTTGCACGCCATCATGGTCGAATACATGTCGGCGATTTTACCTTGCATCAGCTGGAATTCGCCGATCGCCTGGCCGAATTGCTTGCGGTCGTGGATGTACGGCACCACCGCGTCCATGCACGCCTGCATGATGCCCAGCGGACCGCCGGACAGCACGGTGCGCTCGAAGTCGAGGCCCGACATCAAGACGTTGACGCCCTTGCCGAGCCCGCCCAATACATTCTCGACCGGCACTTCGCAATCCTCGAACACCAGTTCGCCCGTGTGCGAGCCGCGCATGCCCAGCTTGTCGAGCTTTTGCGCCACCGAGAAACCCTTGTAGCCTTTTTCGATCAGGAAGGCGGTCATGCCCTTGGGGCCGGCGGCCGGGTCGCTCTTGGCGTAGACCACCAGCACGTCGGCGTCGGGGCCGTTGGTGATCCACATCTTGGTGCCGTTGAGCACCCAGCGGTCGCCCTTGAAATCGGCGCGCAGCTTCATGCTCACCACGTCGGAACCGGCGTTCGGTTCGGACATCGCCAGCGCGCCGACGTACTCGCCGGAGATCAGTTTCGGCAGGTATTTTTGCTTTTGCTCCTCAGTGCCGTTGCGCTTGATCTGGTTGACGCACAGATTCGAGTGGGCGCCGTACGACAGCCCGACCGAGGCCGACGCGCGCGAGATTTCCTCCATCGCCACGATATGGGCCAGGTAGCCCATGTTGGCGCCGCCGTATTCCTCGCCGACGGTGATGCCCAGCACGCCAAGCTCGCCCATCTTGCGCCACAGGTCCATCGGGAACTGGTCGCTGCGATCGATCTCGGCCGCGCGCGGGGCGATCTCGGCGGCGGCGAACTGTTGCACGGCTTCGCGCAGGGCGGCGATGTCTTCGCCGTGGTCAAA
>DASVTJ010000402.1:0-2045 GCA_036387635.1 Duganella sp. | reverse complement strand
TCGCGGGCATCGATCACCGACTGTTCGTAGAACGAGACGTCGCTCGCCTTGCGCGCGAAGTTCAGCTGGTCGACGGCCGCCGGCAGCGCGCCGGCCAGCACATAGGATTCGGCCAGCGCCATGTGCTGCAGCGCGA
Organism: Duganella sp.; assembly: GCA_036387635.1. Taxonomy (GTDB): domain Bacteria; phylum Pseudomonadota; class Gammaproteobacteria; order Burkholderiales; family Burkholderiaceae_D; genus Rugamonas. Next base: position 1,909 of record DASVTJ010000402.1, on the reverse strand, counting down.
TCTTGCCCTGCTTCGAATAGGCCTTGGCCAGCAGGTCGTACAGCTTCGGGTCTTCGCGATATTGCCGCACCTGCTCGCGCAGGTAGCGCGTCGCCTCGTCGACCTTGCCGGCATTGATCATCGCATCGGCATACTGGCGCGCCAGCGCACGCGACAGCGGATAACGGTAACTGGCCTGCTCGGCATCTTTTACGGCCTGCTGGGCCATCTCCGCCGGCTGCCCGGGCGCCAGTTTGATTTCCAGGTCGAGCACGGCGAACATGGCGCCGCCGTCGCTCGCGGGCGCCGCCGAGAAGGCGCCCTCCTTCGGTTTCAAGGTCGCGCGCGCCTTGTCGAACCAGCTGCGCGCACCCGCCAGGTCGCCTTCCTTCAAGGCCAGGAAGGACAGGCCGTACTGCGCCGCCGCCTGCTGCTGGCGGTGCTGCAGGGCCAGCTGGGTCTGCAATGTCGTGCGCGTATCGCGGCGCCCAGTCGTGCCCAGGTCCTGCAGCACCCGCGCGCGTGCCTTGGCGATGTGGAATTCGATGCTGTCGGGACGCTGCCGGTACGGCGTCTCCTTGATGCGCGCCTGGATGTCGACGATGCGCTCGCTCGTCAGCGGGTGGCTGCTGAGGAAGGCCGGGATTTCTCCGTAGATCTTGGTCGCGCCCTGCAGGCGCTTGAAGAAAGCGACCATGCCCGAGGTATCGTAGCCGCCTGCACCCATGATCTGGAAACCGACGCGGTCCGCCTCGCGCTCGGCGTCGCGGCTGAAGCTGAGCTGGCGCTGCACGGCCAGTCCCTGGCCGCCCATCACCACGCCCATCGCCGCATCCGGACTGGCCCTGGCCGCCAGCGCCGCCAGGATCAGCGCGGCGATCGGCAGCAGCGCATCCTGGCGCTGCTGGCCCAGCATGCGCGCGATGTGGCGCTGCGACACGTGGCCGATCTCGTGCGACACCACCGAGGCCAGCTCGGACTCGGTCTGGGCCGCGAGCAGCAGGCCCGAGTGCACGCCGATGAAGCCGCCCGGCAGCGCAAAGGCGTTGATGGCGGCGTCGCGCACCGGGAAGAAATAAAAATCGGCATTCGTCTCGCCGCGCGTACCGGGCATCGCATCGACCAGGGCGCCGCCGAAATTGTTCAGGTATTCGGAAATCGCATCGTCGTCGAGATAGTCGCGGTCGCGCCGCACCTCGCGCATGATGGCCTCGCCCAGCTTGCGCTCGACGATCGGCGACAAATCCTCGCGCGCGGTGTCGCCCAGCGTCGGCAGGCGCGCGGCGGCGGCGGCAGTGGTGTTGAACGATTGGGCGGGCGCCTGGGCAGGGGCGAAACCGGTCGCCGCCGACACGCACAGCGCGGTCAGCAACCGGCGCCAGCGAGGTCGAAGGGGCGTCAGCGCATGATGGGTCATCGATTTCACGATGCTATGATAACCCCATCCGCAGGCGCTTTGCCGCAGCCTGAAACACTTTCTTACCCAGCATACCGACACGACCATGACCCACTCCCCCGCACCGTCCGCCCCGGACGGGCTTACCCATTTCGACGCCGCCGGCCAGGCCCACATGGTCGACGTCGGCGCCAAGAACGAGACCCACCGCATCGCCGTCGCCGCCGGCACCATCCGCATGCAGCCGGCAACCCTGGCGCTGATCCAGTCGGGCACGGCAAAGAAGGGCGACGTGCTCGGCATCGCCCGCATCGCCGCCATCATGGGCGCCAAGCGAACCAGCGACCTGATTCCCCTGTGCCACCCGCTGGCGCTCACCCGCGTGGCGGTCGATTTCGAGGTCGACGCGGCCAATAGCAGCGTCCACTGCCGGGCGCAGGTGGAGTTGCACGGCAAGACGGGGGTCGAGATGGAAGCGCTTACCGCCGTGCAGGTGGGGCTGCTGACGATTTACGACATGTGCAAGGCGGTCGA
>DASVTJ010000401.1:0-42957 GCA_036387635.1 Duganella sp. | reverse complement strand
GGGTCGTTAGCTCAGCTGGTAGAGCAGCGGACTTTTAATCCGTTGGTCGCAGGTTCGAATCCCGCACGGCCTACCAAGACATCGCAGAGAAGCCCACGAATTTCGGTTCGTGGGCTTTTTTGTTTCTGGTCGCTCTCTGGTCATGCATGAAAATCTGGTTCACTCGCCAATCGTACCTGAGCCGCTTCATGTGCCGTATAATCGCCTGATCATGAGTAAAAATCTATCTCCGCTCGAATCAGAGTCCGCCACGACTGATGAAGCCGAAGCGTACGATCGCTGGTTTCGGCAAAAGGTTCAGAGATCGCTCGACGATCGGCGCCCTCCCGCCTCCCACGATGAAGTGATGGCTGCGCTCCGCAAGATTATCGAAGCGAAGCGGGACATCAATGCTTCCGATCCTATGGCAAACTGAAGCGCAAACAGATCTGGCCACGATCCTCGCGTATATCGCAGAGCGTAGCCAGAAGGCCGCCGCTGACCTGTACGACGAGATCGACCACGCCGTCTCCCAGCTTCCGCAGCACCCGTACCTCTACCGGCCTGGACGAGTAGCTGGAACTCACGAAATGGTTGTCCATTCAAATTACGTTGTCGTGTATCGTGTCGACGCCACTGCAATAGAAATTCTTTCCGTTCTTCACACCCGCCAGCAGTATCCGTAACCGCCCCGCCACATGCAAGCAACCACACCGACGAGAGCGGGTGTCGTCGGGGCAACGCGGGACTTCTATTGCTGCTTACAGCTCTCCGTCATGTCGGCCACCCTTCGCTGGCGATCGATGCCATCATACATCTTGCGCCCGTTCAAGTGCGCGTCATCCGTAATGCACTACGCTCGTCAAATCCCCTTTGACAGGAGCGCGGCATGCCAAGGACCGACGAAGAAGCATTCGACAACGCGATTAAATCACTGGAAGCGACAGCGACCAGCGTAGGGATGCATCTCGAAATTGATTCCACCGCCCGCCGCATGTACGCGCGCGAAATAAAAACCATGTCGGACGCCCTGCGCCGCGAAGTCGTCCATGGCAAGTTGAGTTGGTCGCAAGCCGCCGAGCAGGCTCAAAGCACGCGCAACATCATCATGCAGGTCACCAGGTCGCGTACAACGCCCGTCGCCCGCGCCTTCGCACAGAGCAAAAAGCCGGAGGGTCGTGGTCTGAACGCGCTGGTCGCCGAAAAGACCGAAAAATTATTCGGCAAAGGCGCGATATTCGTTAGGCTCACGCAGTCGCAACAGAACCGCGTGTTTGCCGAAGTCGTCGCCTCGGCGGGCAGGTCGCAACCCACCATCACGCGCCGCGCGCTGCGCTTTTCCTATTGGGGCCGCAGCCTCATCTTGTTGTCCCTGGCGCTGTCGACGTATAACGTTCTTACCGCGCGCGACAAGTCCGGCGCGGTCCGGCGGGAGCTGGCCACCATCACCGCCGGCATCGGCGGCAGCATGGGCGCCGGCGCACTGGCGGGATTGGCGTGCGGCCCTGGCGCGCCGGTATGTGTGACAATAGGCGCGTTTGCCGGAGGTGCGCTGGCCGCCTTCGGCGTCGGGTTTATTTGGTAGAGCAAGCTTGTGAGATTACTTCCCACCACGACGTTCTCCGCGCGGCTGGCGTCGCCCCCGACGGAGACGGAACTGCCTACGTCGGAACTTCTACTGGATGGCGAGCCGACCGGCCTGATGGTCACCGGCGCCATCCTGCAGGCGGCTGTCGAATGGCATGACTATCGCATCGCATTCTTCACCGACGACATCCCTTACGAAGACATGCTGCGCATTTATATGTTCGACCTCGACATGGCGTTGGTCGATGCGGCCGTGCTTGGCGCGATGTATTCCACCGGCACCTTTGACGCGCTCACGCTGCAACCGCCGGACAGGCTGACGTTCCGCTTTTTCGGTGGCACCGTCTGGCGCATGGTGCTGCTTGCCGAACCGGAATTCGCCCTGCCCTTCGTCTCTGATCCGCGCGGTGTGAGCCGGAAATTCAAATTGTCCCGACAGTTCCGCATCGAAGGCAAGCCGCAACCCGAAGAAGTGCGGGCCGTCTCGCCCCGGCGCGAGAAGGCCGCACGCATCCAAGTGGCGACGTCGCTGCCGCGCCGCGCGCCGCGCAGGCGCAAGCCGAAAAAGAACAACGAGAGAACCCTGCACCTGCAGCCAGTGCCAGCGCCAGGCTGATCCGGCCCGCCTCTGAGCAGGCGCAATTCCCGCCCAGCCAGCTTGACTAAAGTGACATGAAATGTACAGTGTCGTACGGACAGGATTTGCCGTTGGCAATCGTCGCAAGGAGCAAGCATGCACACATCAGGCAGGAAACAGGAAGCGGCGGAAGCCGGCAACAACACCGGCGGCAATCTGGCCTGCACCGCCGGAGGCCGCGAGCACCGCCGCGAAGCCGCCAACGCCCTGAACTTTTGGCAAGCGCTTGAATACATGGCGCCGCAGGAGCCGCCGACGCTCAACGTGGCCGAGTGCGTGTGGAGCTTGCCGGTCGACGCAGCGCCGGAGGCGATGCCGTGGGCCGATGCCGACAAGATCCGCGTGATCGACAGCAAGAAGTGGTCGCATCGCCGCTATCAGCTGTTTGCCGGCATCGTCGACGGCCCGTATCTGATCGACGCCGCGTGCAGCGCCCTCGGGGCGCCCGAGCCCGATCTATCGGAGCGCAAACCGCCGGCGCCGGCCGCTTGCGTGGTGCTCAATGTCAACCAGGAGGGGCTGATCGCGGGCGAGGTCTTCGTCAGCGCGCTGCCGTGGGCGATGGCGCGACTCATCGACCATCAGGGCCAGCCGGGCGCGATCGATTTCAGCGGCTTTTTCGGCATGAACCAGCACGAGGACAAGGTGCGGCAGGCGATCAAGGATTTGCTGTTTGAACGCAAGCTGATCTGCGCCGAGGCCCTGCTCGATACCCAGCTTCGTGCGCCGGACGCGTACAAGGACACATCGGGGCTGCTCCCTGTGTCGACGGCCGACATGGCCGCCATCGCCGCGCTGGTGTTCCGCAAGTGCGGCTGGCTGCCCTTGAAGCAGGAAGCGTTTCGGGTGCAGGCCTTGCGCGCCAAGGACCCCGACAATAAAAAAGATAACGCGGTCGTCGACGATCCGCTCAACAGCTTTTTCGCCGAGGACCTGGAGCGCGTCGCCGATGCGCTGGCACGTGGTGACATCGGCGCCGGCCTGACGCGCTATCTTGCCGGCGTCGATGGGACCGGGCGGATCGACCTGGACGCCGATTCGCACGAACTGATCCAAGGCGTGCATCCGGCGCTGCATCCGCGTGGCTGCTGGCCTTCCGAGCATCCGCTGGTTACTGCGCAGCAATTCGCGGTGAACACGGCAATGCGCGAGCTCAGCGCCGACTATGGCATTTTCGCCGTCAACGGCCCGCCCGGCACCGGCAAGACCACGATGCTCAAAGACATCGTAGCCGCCATCGTGGTGCAGCGCGCCGATGTGCTGGCGCAATTCGACGATCCTACAGCCGCCTTTGTCGGCGAGATCAAGATCGCCGATTCCGATTGGCCGGCCGCCAGGCTCGACGCACGCCTGCAAGGGTTTGGCATTGTCGTGTCGTCGGCGAATAATGGCGCGGTTGAAAATATCAGCAAGGAATTCCCCAGCATCGCCGCGCTGGCGCCGGGCGAGGACATCGACTATTTCTCCATCGTCGCCGACTCGGCCGCCTTGCCCAAGGATACCAAACGGCGCGATCCGGTCAGTACCCACTGGGGCTTGCTGACCGCTGTGCTGGGTAGCAAGGCGAAGCGCAACTTGTTCGCGCAGCGATTCTGGTTTGAAGGCTTTCCCAAAAAGCCGGAGCCGGGCGAGGTCTACGAACCACCTCATCCACTGCGGCTGCGTAGTCTTCAGGAATTAATCAAAAAGGACGAGCACGGCGCCCTCAAGTGGGCCGAAGCGCGCGCCAACTATGCCGCTGCAACGGCTAAAGTCGACGAATTGACCGGGCGCGCCGGCGCCGCCTTGGCCGAAGCGGCGCGTCGCGCCGACGCCGCCGCTGCGGAAAGCCATGCCGCCAGCGAGCTGTCCGCCCTACGGACCGCCACGCCGGGATTGGTCGCCCAGGCCGATGGCGCACGTCTGGCGCTGCAAGTGGTGGAGCAAAGTCTGCACACCGCCACCGAGCGCCAACGTCTTGCCGAGGTGGCGGAGAGCGCCGCCCTGGCCGCCCAAGAGGCCGCTGAACAATTGGCGCTGCTGCAAGCGCGTCGTCGTCCTGCCGCGCTTGTCGAGGCGGAAGCGGCGTTGGGGCGCGCAGAAAAAGAGCAGGCCGACCTGCGCATCGATCATGACGCGCACGCCCGCAAGCAGCCGGGAATCTTCGCCCGTTTTTTCAACATGAAAAGTTACCAGCGTTGGGAGACCCGCAGCGCCCAGTTCGATGCAGGCCTTGATCAAGCACGCGCCGACGTCAGCGCCGCCTATGCGCTGGTGCAGCAACTGCGGCTACTCGACCATGCCATTGAGGCGGCCGCGGCGGGGGCGCAACGCTCGCGCGAGGATTTGTCGCATTTCCAGGCCGCCGCGACGGACGGAGGCGTGACGACCGACGACTCGGCCGCCGGGCTGCGCGAGCAATGTGCGGTCATGCGCGATGTGCTGGAGGACCTCGCCGCCGAAGTCGCCACGGCCGACGCCGCGCTGGCGCGCAACACGGAACGCGAAGCCGGGCTGGCACAGGCATTGGCCCAGGCGCGGGCTAGCATCGCCAACGCCGACCGCGCGCTTGCGCATTTGGGCCTTACGCCAGATCGGCTCCACAAATGGCATCTATCCGGCCTGTCGCGCCACGACCTGCACAGCGGCGCGCCCTACTTCACGCGGGAATTGTTCGCTGCCCGAAGTGCCGTATTCGGCGCGGCCATGGCATTGCACAAGTCGTTCATCGTGGCCGCTTGGCGACCGCTGCACAAGTCGCTCGCCGCCTTTGTCAATGTTCTCAACGGCACGATCCACCCCAATCAAGTCGAAGGCGGTGTCGGGCAATTGTGGGATGCGTTCTTCCTCGTGGTGCCGGTGGTGTCGACCACCTTCGCCTCGTTCCCGCGCCTGTTTACCGGCATGCGGCGCGAAAGCCTGGCATGGCTCCTGATCGATGAGGCGGGCCAAGCGGCGCCGCAGCAAGCCGTCGGCGCCATTTGGCGAGCCCGCCGCACGATCCTGGTGGGCGACCCGCGCCAGCTCGAGCCGGTGGTTGGCGTGCCGGAAGAGCTGATCGGGCCGCTGCTGGAGCGTTGCGGCGCGGAGGCGCAATGGGCGCCGCCGCTGACGTCCGCGCAAACGCTGGCCGACCGCGCCAACCGCTACGGCATGTACATCGGCGACGAGGATCAACGGATATGGCTGGGCGCGCCCCTGCTGGTGCACCGGCGCTGTCTCGATCCCATGTTCTCAATCGCCAACGACATCGCGTACGACGGCAAAATGATCTACGGCACCGCGCCGGACAAAGGCTGCGAAGGCGCCGAACCCAGCCGCTGGATCGACATGCCGGCCTCGCAAGCGCAGGGCCACTGGATCGAATCGCAGGCGCGGCACGCGCTGCTGCTGGTCGAGCAAATCACCGGCGGCAAGCTCAAAAACAGCAAAGGCGAATTCAAGCTGTATATCATCACGCCTTTCCGCATGGTGTCGATCAAGCTCAAGGAGCTGCTCGTGGAGCGTTACGGCGATGACTGCGACGGCATGTCCGGCACCGTCCATACTTTCCAGGGCAAGGAGGCCGAACACGTCGTTTTCCTGCTGGGCGGCGATCCGAAGCGTCCCGGCGTGATTGCCAGCTTCGCCGGCAAGAAACCGAATCTGGTGAATGTGGCGGTCACGCGCGCAAAGCGCCGCCTGATCGCCATCGGCGATCGCAGCCACTGGAGCGGCCCCTCGGACGTGAACATGATCTTCCAGCGCATGGCCGATCAGCTGAAGGTGGAACGCGCCTTGCCGCCGCCGCCATGATGACTGCCCGTCCGTCCCGCCGGCATCGCGCCTACAAACGCATGTTAATGGCCGCGCTGTTGTGCGCGCCGCTATTGGCCACGGCTGGCGCCAGCGTATGCTACGGCACCGTCGCCAACGGTCGCCTCGATGGCGGCGTACCGCTTCCAACTCAGGGAACAAATTTTGTGCCCTACAGCAGCTTGGGGGTGTCGCTCGGACGGACGTATGTGCACCGCAGCGTGCGCGATATTGTCGTTGAGGCCTACGCCGCGGTCTATCTCACCGCGCCCGGGAACCATTTCATGTACGGCGAAACGGGACTCGCCGCAGGCGGCCGATTCACACCTCACCGCACCCACCAAAACGGTTTGTCGGTCGATTTCATGGTGCCCGTACTCGATCAGAACGGCAAGTCCGTACCGCTGCCGGCGACCACGCTCAATAAGTTTGGCTACGCATTGGAATTTGATGCCAGCGGCGCGATGGGCGAGCTGCGTATCGACTTCGAAGCCGTGGCGGAGCATCTATATCAGCTTGCCGAGGCCGCGAAAAAACGCGACGTTCACCTCCAAAAAGTGATCTTTCAAAAAGAACTGGTCACTGAGCTCTTGCGCGCAAAGCGCGGCGACTATTTGCGCGCCACCATCCCGTTCATGAAAGCCACGCCATGGATCAAGCATGATGAACATTATCATGTGGACTTTTCGCTGCCGTGCCGCCCCCTTGGTGAGTACGCCAAATGAGGCCTTCATACGCTGCGATGTACGGCCGGCAGAAAACGGATGGCTGGTGGCTTGCGCGCCAGCCACGTTACAAGCGGTGCTAAGATCTGAAATCACTCATCATCGGAGGGCAATATGGCTTTAGAACACGCACAACCCGGGCAAGTCGTCGCATTGACGAAAGAAGGCGAAGACATCTCAACCTTTTCTTCGATTGCGCTGACCAAGACGGAACAGATCGAATTAATCCGCTTGGTGCTGCCGGCCGGGAAGGAGATGCCCGAGCATCACGTCAAAGGAGAGATCACCTTCCAGTGCCTGTCCGGTGAAATTGCTTTTATCACGCGCGGCAGCCCGGTCACGCTCAAGGCTGGAGAAATGTTGTATCTGGAAGGCGGCGCGCCGCATGCGGTGCGCGCGTTGACCGATTCGGTGGCGCTGCTGACCATCGTCCTGCGCCACTAGTCAAACAATCTTCGGCGTCGCTTGGCGCCGCGCTCCGTCATAACGCCACGCGCGCCGTAGCACAGGCGCTTTCCCCGCCTGTTCCCCGCCCCGCCTGGCGTAACCAGCGGCCGGGGCCCCCGACCGCCAAGCGGTTGAACACCCCGCGTTACAACCCTCCTATCTCCCTTCGTAATTTCCGTGCCCTGTTGACACAGGCGCGGTGTCCGCTGCCGTGCGGCGAAATTTCCACAAACTGCCACTAATCGCGCACCAAAGCCTTGCAAACCCGCAAGCATCAACGCGGATGCCATTGAACATGCGCACAGTGTCAGAACGTGCTTGGAAACAACCGGCCAAGGCAATGTGTGAAACCGTACGGACTGCCATTGCCGGCCGCGTAGAATTGCCATTAGGAAACGCGATACCAACAGAACAAGTCTAGGGAGCACAAATATGTTAATCAAAAAATTATTGCCATTGGCGCTGATGGCTCTCGGCCACGCCTCCGCCATCGCCCAGATCCCCACCGCCGGCAGCCAGATCCAGCAAATCCCGCCGTCGCCGGTGCCGCCGAAGGCCGCGCCCGCCATGCGCATCGAGGCGGGCGGCGCGTCGGCATCGGCCTCGGCCTCGGCACAGTCCGATGGCGCCAAAATCGTCGTCAACACCGTGCGCGTGACCGGCGCGCGCGCCTATCCCGAAGCCGAACTGGTGGCGCTGACGGGCTTCAAGCCGGGCAGCGAGCTGTCGGTGGCCGATCTGTTGCGCATGGCGGAGCTGGTGGTCGCGCGTTACCGCGCCGATGGTTTCCTGCTGGCCCAGGCCTACCTGCCGGCGCAGGACATCAAGGACGGCGCGGTGACCATCGCCGTGCAGGAAGGGCATTACGGCGAGATCCGTTTCCAAAACCAAAGCAATGTGTCCGAGCGCCTGCTGGCGAGCCAGGTCGACGCCCTGCGCGGCGGCGACGTGGTGGCCGTCGGGCCGCTCGAGAGCGGCCTGTTGCGGCTGTCGGACCTGCCGGGCCTGCAGATCAAATCGACCCTGGTGCCGGGCGCCTCGCCCGGCAGCGCCGATCTGGTTATCGACGTCCTCCCTGGACGGCGCGTGTCGGGCAGCATCGACGCCGACAACGCCGGCAACCGCTACACCGGCCAGTACCGGGCCGGGGCCACCGTCAACGTCAACGAGGTGCTGGGCCTGGGCGATGTCGCCAGCGTGCGCGTGCTGAGCTCGGGCGAAGGCTTGAACTATGCCCGCGCGGCCTACCAGATGCAGTTCGGCAAAGTCACCGGGGGCGTGGCCTACAGCAAGCTGCGCTACGAGCTGGGCAAGGAATTCGCGCCGCTCAACGCGCACGGCACGGCCAGCATCGCCAGCATCTATGGCAGCTACCCGCTGATCCGTTCACGCGACGCCAACCTGTACGCGCAACTGGCCTACGACGCCAAGACCTTCCACGACCGGGTCGACCTGACCGGCGCGGTCAGCGACAAGCAAGCCAAAGTGCTCATGGCCAGCGTGTACGGCGACCGCCGCGACCGCTTCGGCGGCGGCGGCGCCAACGCCTTTTCGCTGACCTGGTCGACTGGCGAGCTCGATATCGGCACGCCCGCCGTGCTGGCCATCGACGCGGCCACCGCGCGCAGCCAGGGCCGCTACACCAAACTCGCCTATACCGTCTCGCGCGTGCAGCGGGTGACCGACGCGGTGTCGCTGTCGGCGGCGCTGAACGGCCAGTTCGCGTTCGACAACCTCGACGTGTCCGAGAAAATGGAACTGGGCGGCATGAACGCGGTGCGCGCCTATCCGGAAGGCGAGGCCTATGCCGACCAGGGCCACGTGCTGAGCCTGGAGGCGCGCTGGATGCTGCCGACGCTGTCGGCGTCGCTGCCGGGCCAATTGCAGCTGGTCGGCTTCGCCGATACCGGCAGGGTGACGCGCGACCGCGATCCCTGGACAAGCGGAAAGAACAACCGGACCTTGAGCGGCGCCGGCGTCGGCCTGGTCTGGGCTGACAGCGGCAATTTCATGGTGCGCGCCTACTATGCACGCAAACTCGGCGGCGAAGCGGCGCAATCGGCGCCGGATCGGTCGGGCCGATTCTGGATTCAAGCCGTCAAGTATTTTTAAGCGCCGTCCACCCCATTCAAAGCCCAAGGAACATCATGAACACCATTTACCGATCGATGTGGAACGCGCGCACCTGCACCTTTGTCGCCGTCTCGGAGAACGCCGGCGGCGCCGGCAAGGGCGCCTCGTCGGGCGCCGCCGCGCGCTTCGCCGTGAGCGCGCTGGTGACGGCGCTGGCGCTGGCCTTCGCGCCGGCGGCGCAGGCCCAGCAGCCCGGCGGCGGCGTCGTCACGGCCGGCGCGGCCACCATCAACAGCGGCGCCGGCGGCATGACGATCACGCAAACGAGCCAGAACGTGGCGATCAACTGGCAAAACTTTTCGATCGGCGCCAACGACAGCGTGCGCTTTGTGCAGCCGGGCAGCGGCGCCGTCGCCCTCAACCGCGTGGTCGGGGCCGATCCGTCGCATATCCTCGGCAATTTGTCGGCCAACGGCAAGGTGTTCCTGATTAACCCGAACGGCGTGCTGTTCGGCAAAGGCGCGTCGGTCAACGTCGGCGCGCTGGTCGCCTCCAGCGCCAACCTCAGCGACGCCGACTTCATGGCCGGGCGCTACCGGTTTTCCGGCGCCGGCGACGGCGCCGTGCGCAATGAAGGCACGCTGCAGGCGGCCGACGGCGGCTATATCGCCCTGCTGGCCAGGCAGGTCGGCAACGACGGCACCATTTCGGCCCCGCGCGGCGCCGTGGCGATGGCCGGCGGCACGGCGTTCACCCTCGATGTGCTCGGTAACAGCCTGCTCGGCGTCAACGTCGACCAGGGCGCGCTCAAGGCGCTGGTCGCCAACGGCGGCCTGATCCAGGCGGACGGCGGGCACGTGTTGCTCACCACGCAAGGCGCCGGCAGCCTGCTGCAAACCGCCGTCAATAACACCGGTGTCATCCGTGCCCAGCGCTTCGACAACCGCAGCGGCGTCATCAAACTACTGGCCGACATGCAATCCGGCACCGCCAACGTGGCCGGCACCCTGGACGCCAGCGCGCCGGCCGGCGGCGACGGCGGCTTCATCGAAACGTCGGCTGCCACCGTCAGGGTGGCCAAGGACGCCAAGGTCACCACCAGCGCGCCACAGGGCGCCACCGGCACCTGGCTGATCGATCCGCAGGACTTCACCATCGGCAGCGGCGCCACCGACAATATCTCCGGCGTCACGCTGTCGACCTTGCTCACCACCAACAGCGTCACCATCACCACCCTGCCCGGCCCGGACGTCGTCACGCCCGGCACGCCGCCGCTGACGGAGATGGGCAGCGCCTTCCCCGGCAACGGCGATATCCACGTCAACGAGGCGGTGAGCTGGACGGCCAGTTCGGACGCGACCACGCTGACGTTAAAGGCTGTGCGCGACATCAATATCAACCAGCCCATCAGCGCCACCAATGGCAATCTGGTGGCGTGCTGTGGCCGCGACATCAACGTCAACGCCGACATCACCACCGTCAACGGCAGCGTGCTGCTGGGCGCCGGGCGCACGCTGAACCTGAACGCTCCGCTGACCACCACGGACGGCAACGTCATGATGTGCTCCGGTGGCGATCTCAACATCGACGCTAAAATCGAGCTGACCAGGGGCAGCAGCATTCCCGCGCAGAGCCTCGACCTGCCGCTCGGCCTGGTGTTAAGCGCCGGCACCGATGGCAGCGGCATCGGGTCGGTCAACTTCTCGGCTACCGCCCCGCCGGTCACCGTGACCGGTCCGAACGCGACAGCGCTGATCATGTACAACCCCGTCTCGTACGCCGCGCCGTCCGACTACCAGCCCCATTTCTCGTTCTCGGGAGGCGCCACGCTGAGCGCGAAAATGCTGGTGTTCGCGACCGGCGCGAACAAGTTCTACGACGGCACCACCTCGGCCATCCTGAAGTCCCTGCGCGGCAACCCGGCCGGCGTGACCCTGATCGCCGGGCCAGGCGCCACGGCCAGTTTCGACAACGCCAACGTCGGCACCGGCAAAACCATCAGCTTCACTGGTTATACCCTTGGCGGCGCCGACGCGGCCAAGTTCGCGTTGCCCGTCTCGTGCTGCGGAATAATCGCTGGCAAGACAAGGGGCAATATCGTGGCTGAGCCCGCCCCGCCGCCGGTGGTGGTGCCGCCGCCGGTCGTGGTGCCGCCGGTGGTGGTGCCGCCGCCGGTGGTCGTGCCACCGGTCGTGGTGCCGCCTCCGGTGGTGGTCGTGCCGCCGGTCGTGGTGCCGCCGGTGGTCGTGGTGCCGCCGGTGGTAGTCGCGCCGCCGGTGGTAACGCCGCCGGTGGTGGTCGCTCCGCCGGAGGTCGTGGTGCCGCCGGTGGTCGTTTCGCCCCCGGTCGATCCGGTGACGCCAACGGCACCGGCGGTGGCGGACATGCCAGCGGTGGTCGGCCCGACGGTCGCCTTGATGTTGCACAATCGCGCGCTGCCGCTGGTCCACGTGGTCTCGCCAGCGCCGGGCGTGGCGCCGGTCTTCGTGCTGCCAACGCCGGCGTTGCCGGCCGTCGCGCAGCAGCCGGTCACGCCAGCGGTTTCAACGCCGGCGGTCTCAACGTCACCGCTCTCAACGATGCCGATTTCAACGGGGCCCGTCGGGACGCTGCCGGACGGTACGCCGGTCAGGCCGCGCGATATGCCATCGGACCCATCGGATACCTACGTCACCCCGAACCGGCCGGTCAAGCCGGATCGCAACTAGGATCGCAACTAGGATCACCACCAGGATCAACCCAGGAACACATATGGCATCCTTTCACCAATTGCTCGCGCCGGCGTTCGTCGCGCTGTTCAGCCTTTGCATGCCGCAAGCGGATGCGGCGGACACCGCGGCGCGGGCCGACTTCAAACAAGAACGCGCTTCCACCGATGCGGCGCAGGTCGCCGACTGGGTGGTCGGGTCGGACGACCATCGCGGCTTGCCATTCATGATCGTCGACAAGAATGCCGCCATGGTCTATGTGTTCGACGCCAAGGGCCAACTTAGCGGCAGCACCAGCGCGCTGCTTGGCGCGGCCATCGGCGACGATTCCGTTCCCGGCATTGGCGAGCGAAAAATCTCGAGCATCCTGCCGGCGGAGCGGACCACGCCGGCGGGCCGCTTCGTCGCCGCGCTGGCGCGCAATATCCACGGCAAGGAAATACTGTGGATCGACTACGACGCCGCCGTGTCGCTGCATCGCGTGGTAACGGGCAACAGGACCGAACGCCGCGCCGAACGCCTGGCCAGCGCCACCCCGCTGGACAATCGTATCTCCTACGGCTGCATCAACGTCCCGGCCGTGTTTTTTGACGCCGTCGTGCTTTCGGCCTTCAAAAATAACGGCATTGTGTACGTTCTGCCTGAAGTAAAACCGTTGCGCCAAGTGTTCGCGTCGTACGCCGCCGGCACAGCGGCGATGCTTATCGATGAGGCGCCGGACGCTCGTGCAACAGCTCGTGCAACACTTACAGAGCCATCCGCACACCCGGGCTGACGCCCGCCCGACCGCCGGCCAGTCGATTGCATCGCAGACCCGGCGCGCGCCGCAGGTCGGTGCTGCCGGCCCTAGAACGCCATCCGCAAGCCCACGTTCACCCGGCGTCCAACGTCCTCCAACGTCAGGAACTGACTCTCGTTGTTGGCATACTCATGCATCCTCGAGTTGCTCAGGTTGATGGCGTCCGCGTACACGGCGATCGTTGGCGTGATGTTGTAGCGTACGCTGGCGTCGGTCTGTCCGTAGGCCGACCTGTTGCGCGGCAGCGTGCTGCCGCCGCCACAGTCGACCGAGAAGTGGTTGCGCCAGTTATAGCTGACCCGTGCCGAGAATTGGCTGTTCTCATAGAACAAGGAGCCGTTGTACGACTGCGGCGACAGACCAGGATATCCGCAGGCCGGCGCGCTGCCTTCCCGTTCCGCGCTGGCGTCGACATAGGTATAGTTGGCTGCCACGCCGAAACCCCGCAGCAAGGGAATCGCGTTATCGAAGGCATATTGGCCGGCGATTTCCACGCCTTTGATCTTGCCTTTCTGGCCGTTGCGCACGCGTGAATCGTGAACGACTTCGTCGAATTGCGGTATCCGCATATCCACCAGCGTCGTCTCGAGGAAGTTGGAAACCTTTTTCATGAAGACGGCCGCGCTGACATAGTTGGTCTTCGACAGATACCATTCATACGACACGTCGACGTTCTTCGATTGCATCGGCTTCAGATTCGGATTGCCGCCGCCGGTTTGCACGTCGCCGATGCGCCCGCCGTACCAATTGTCGACGCTCATTTGGCTCAGCGTCGGCCGCGTCTCGGTCTTGGAGGCGGCGAACCGTAGCAGCATATCGTCGGTCAGATCCAGTTTCAAATTGGCCGAAGGCAGATAGCTGTTATAACTGTTGCCCACCGAATTCACCTGGTTGGGTCCCCACTGCGAGATATAGGT
This sequence comes from Duganella sp., assembly GCA_036387635.1. Lineage (GTDB taxonomy): Bacteria > Pseudomonadota > Gammaproteobacteria > Burkholderiales > Burkholderiaceae_D > Rugamonas. The sequence continues at coordinate 29,311 of DASVTJ010000401.1, read as the reverse complement.
CGTGTCGTTCGGGCTTTTCACCGCCGACAGCAACACGCGGCTGATGCCGGTGGACGTGGAATCGACGCGCACCATGCGCATGCCGGCGTTGGCGGACCAGCCGTCGCCCTCCCATTTCGAATCGAGGAACAGGCTCGCTACCTTTTCCTTCACGCCCCACATCGACGGCTTGGTGTAATCGATCGCCATCGGCCCGTTCGGGAACTTGGTCGGATCCGAATACAAGGCCGGGTCGTTCGATTGCGGCACCAGCGACGGCTGATTCAGATAGTTCATGTACGCGTACGGATCGAAGCGCAGATACGCCGCCGGCACCTTGCCGCCGCTGCCGAGAAAATTATCCATCGGCGTCACCGTGAACAAGCTCGATGGCAAGGCCACGTGATAACCGCTGAAGGCATTCCACGCGTCGTTTTTCCACGTCGTGCGTTTCACTTCCCGCGTCGAATAGCCGACGCCGGAATCGACGCCTTTGAAATAGCCGATCTCGTGGTTCCACGATAAATTCAGGCGCCCTTCATGGACGGTGTCGCGGTTATCGATATCGCCGTTGGAGACGGCGTGCGAGCGCACCGCGTTCGGATCGGCGATGTCGTCGCCGAAGGTGACGGTCGGCGTGCCGCCATAGGTCAGCACATCGCCGTTTTTCGGCACCATGCCGGCCACCACCCACATATCCGGCGACGCCGAGGTCGAGCGCGATGTCGAGACGTCGCCTTCCAGGCGCCACTCCGGCGACAGCATCCATTTGGAATTGAACCCGAACGCGCGCGTGGCCGACAGGCGGTCGCCGCCCTTGACGATCATATCGTTGGAGCTGACCTCTCCCAGCAGCTTGCCGTTGCCGGCCAGTTCGGGATTGTTGGCGTAGAACGTCGCGCCGGGCCGCAGAAAACTGGTCACCTGGTCGTTGGCGTCGTACTTCACGCCGAGCTGCGTGGGATTGTTCCAGTCGCTGACGGCGATGACGGAGTTTTTCTGGTCCAGGCGCGAATACAGGGCGTCGGCGCTCAACTTCCACGTCGGGGACGGGTTGTATTGAACCGTCACATTGCCGACCAGCCGTTTGCGGCTTTCATTTTCTTCCTGGAAGCCATAACTCTGCGGCATATACAGCTTGCGGGTGGTGACGTCGGCCATCGTCAACCCTTTGGAGTTCAGGTCGCCGTTGATCATGGCCACGTCGCGGTAATTCCAGGCGTCGTTGACGGCCTTGTTTTGCTTGGATGCGCGGTCGGTGTACGAGACCGATCCCGACACGCCAAAGGTGCGCGCCTCGTTGGCGAACGAATACATGCCGCTGGCGTTGGGCGTATTCTTTTTGGAATTCGAATCGTAGGAGTCCGAGACGCTGAACACGGACGAGTGGCCGACTTTGCCCGACAGCGGCCGTGCGGTTTGAATATCCACCGTCGAACCGATGCCGCCCTCGGGCAGGAACGGCTGCGACGTTTTATAGACCAGCACTTTCGAAATCAAATCCGACGACAGCAAATCAAAGGAGAATTCCCTGCCGCCGGTATCGCTGGTGAGCGTGCGGCCGTTGATCAGCACATTATTGAATTCCGGCCCCAAACCGCGCACCGAGATGTAGCGCCCTTCCCCGCCATTGCGTTGAATTTGCACGCCGGTCACGCGCTGCAACGATTCGGCGATATTCGTGTCGGGGAATTTGCCGGCGTCCTCGGCCGAGACGGCATCGACGACACCGTCCTGCATGCGTTTGGTGGTCAGCGATGAACTGAGGGAAGCGCGAATACCGCTGACGACAACTTTCGCCGAAGGATCGACGACCGGCTGGTCTGTGGTCTGGGCCGAGGCGCCGGACGAGATCAGCATTTCGGCGATGAGGGCGGCCAATACGGTCTTGCGGATGTGGCTGTGGCGATTGATATGGATCTGATGCGTCGACATCTTGTCTCCTTATGTTGTTTCGCAGTCCTTATTGTGAAATCCGTGGCTGCGTGACTTTGATATTACGCCCGCGTTAAGAATGTCAATCTATCATTTATTTGCAAATTGACATTCCAAATCGTATAACTCAATATGTGAAGACAACATGAAAAAAGCCGGCTCTCACGAGTCGGCTTCTCTGTGCGGATCTGATCATCGAAGCCGGGTGGCCCAATGACGCGTACCAAAAAGATTATGCGGTCGCGGGACGCATGGCGTTCTGGCCGGCGCCACGTTGAACCAGGCGCGCCAGCGGCACCTCGACCCACTTGAAGAAGGCGGCACCGGCGGCCAGGCTGGCGGTCCAGGCGATCAGCATGCCGAGCGCTTGCCATTCCGGCTCGGCCGGAACGAAACGCGTAAAGGCGGCGTTGACCAACAGGCAAACCGGGAAGTGGATCAGGAACACCGAATACGACACCTTGGCCAAACCGTTGACGGCCGTCCATGCGCGGCCCTCGGATACCGTTTTGACGCGGCCGAACAGGAACAGCACGCACGCGACCGCCAGCGCCAGCGCGATGCGGCTGCGGTATTCCAGCGCCAGCGCGGCCAACGCCGGCAACACCGTCATCGCCATCATCGCGGTCGCCAGCACCGGCTTGCGGCGCGTGTCGCTGGCCCACCAGGCCAGCACGCCCAGGCCATAACTGCCGAAGAAATAAGCCGCCCAGTTATCCCAATTGGCATCCAGATTGAAGTACAGCAGGGAGAGCGAGACGCCCAGCGCAATCAGCACCGGCATCAGCCACGGCCGACGGCGATTGCCGGCGACATGGCCGGATAGCCACAACATCAGCACCATGACCGCGTACAGCTGAAAATCGACGGCGACGTACCAGGCGCCGGCCGACAGCGAGGCATACCCCAGCACGCCGTGCAGCAACAGCGCGTGCGCGCCCAGCTGGCTCAAGGTCGGGACCGGTGAAATGGAATCGTGCGTCATCAGCGCGCCGGCCAGCGACGACGCCAGAGCGGCCAGCAAGGTGGCGGCCATGAAAGGCGGCGCCAGCTTGGCATAGCGGCGCCAGATCGCCGCGATCGGATCGGACAGCCCGGCATGGCCCGACGGCGACAAGGATTTGGCGGCCAAAAAACCGCCAATGACGAGGAAAACCTGCACCGCGATGCGGGCGCTACCACCGAGCCAGTCGATCAGCGCCGGCCACAGCGCGCGCACGTGATCGGCCATCGGCCCATAAAAAGCCAGATGGTGCAACACGATTAACTGCGCGGCGCCCGCCTTCAGCAGATTGATCAAACCAAACTGGGACTGCACCTTCTTATCCGCGCTCAACGCTCCGTTCACCGCTCCATTCATCGCTACATTCATTGCCGTTCCTTGCCATTCGAGTACCATTCAACAACATGTGTCTAGCAATTGAATTGCTGTCAATGTTGTTAACCGGTCGCTATCATAGCCGAGTCGAGCAAATCGGTGGCGCGCGGGTCGCCGCGCCAGGGTGGCGGTCAGCGTCTCTTCATGATCGATCCGAGCACGCCACGGATGATCGCCTTGCCGGCTTGCGAGCCGATGCCGCGCACGGCGGACTTGACCATCGCCTGCATCGCCGTGTCGCGCCTGCCGCTATTGCCGCTGTTGCCGCTACTACCGCTATTGCCGCCTCCGGGAATGCCGCCGCCGCTGCCGAACAAGCCGCCAAGCACGTCACTGAACAGCGAGCCGCCGTTCCCGGTGTCCGGCTGCTGCACCGGTGTCGGCTGCATGCCGGGCGGCGCCGCCGGTGTCGGGGCAACCGCAGCGCTCTGCTGCGCGGGATCCGCGGCCGATGCCGACCGCGCGTTCAACTTCTCGTATGCCGATTCGCGGTCGATCACCTTTTCGTAGACGCCCGCCACCAGGGAATCGGCCATGGCCGCCTGGCGCTCGGCCGGTGTGATCGGGCCGAGCTGGCTGGCCGGCGGCAGGATGAAGACGCGCTGCACCATGCCCGGCACGCCGTGCTCGTCGAGGAACGACACCAGCGCCTCGCCGACGCCCAGCTCGCCGATCACCTGCGACACGTCCAGCGCCGGATTGGGACGGAACGTCTCGGCGGCCGCCTTGACCGCCTTCTGGTCGCGTGGCGTGTAGGCGCGCAGCGCATGCTGCACACGGTTGCCCAGTTGGCCGAGCACGGTGTCCGGGATGTCGATCGGATTTTGCGTGACGAAGAACACGCCCACGCCCTTGGAACGGATCAGCCGCACCACCTGCTCGATCTTTTGCAGCAGCGCCTTGGGCGCGTCGGCGAACAGCAAGTGCGCCTCGTCGAAGAAGAACACCAGCTTCGGCTTGTCGACGTCGCCGACCTCCGGCAGGTTCTCGAACAATTCCGACAGCATCCACAGCAAAAACACCGCATACAGGCGCGGCGCGTTCATCAGTTTGTCGGCGCTGAGGATGTTGATGACGCCCTTGCCGCGCGCATCGGTCTGCAACAGGTCGTCGATGTTGAGCATCGGCTCGCCGAAGAACCGGTCGCCGCCCTGCTCCTCGATGGCGATCAGGCCGCGCTGGATGGCGCCGATGCTGGCCGCGCTGATGTTGCCGTAACTGGTCTTGAAATCGGCGGCGTTGTCGCCGACGTATTGCAGCATGGCGCGCAAATCCTTGGTGTCGAGCAGCAGCAGGCCGTCGTCGTCGGCGATGCGGAACACCAGCTGCAACACGCCTTCCTGCGTATCGTTCAAATTGAGCATCCGCGCCAGCAACAGCGGGCCGAGGTCGGACACGGTCGCGCGCACCGGATGGCCCTGCTCGCCGAACACGTCCCAGAAGGTGACCGGGCAGCCGGCCCACTGCGGCGTGTCGAGCTTGAGCGCGCTGAGGCGCGCGCCCATCTTTTCGCTCGGCGCGCCGGCCTTGGCGATGCCGGACAGATCGCCCTTGACGTCGGCCATGAACACCGGCACGCCGATCTCGGACAGCGATTGCGCGATCTTTTGCAACGTCACCGTCTTGCCGGTGCCGGTGGCGCCGGTGATGCAGCCGTGGCGGTTGACCAGGTTGGACAGCAAGTCCAGCGTGAGCGTGTTGTTTTTCGCGATCGTGATAGGGGTCGGCATGGTCGTCCTGGCGGCTGGATATCGGAACGACGATCATACCCCAACTGAACGCGGCGACCCCTCACGAACGGCGGCGCAACAGCTGCACGCCGATCGCGGCCGCGACCAGCACGCCACCGACGGCCCACGCGACCTTTGCCGGTTGCGCCGGTGAACGCTGACCGCTGTCGATGCCGCTCGATCCGGCCGGCGGCGCATACAGCGCGCCGGTGGTATCGCCGACGTGTTCCGCGCGCCGCGACCACGTTTTCATGAAGCGGCTCATCAGCACCGCAAAGACCGGGTTGGCGAACTGGCCGAGTTTTAACATGATCTCCGGCATGCCGATCACGGTCGTGTCGCGCGGGCGCCGTGTCAGCTTGACGATGGCCCGCGCCACGGTTTCGGGCGCCAGCGCACCGGGTGGGCACGACAACCTGGCACCGGTGTAGTTTGCCGCGTGATGCACGCCGGGGGTATCGACAAACGTCGGATACACGTCGCAGATGTGGATGTTCGGCTGATCGTGCAATTCTCCCCGCAGCGCCGCGCTCAGGCCGCGCAGACCGAATTTGCTGGCCGCGTATGCCGCCGCGTAAGGCGACGTGACGAAGCCACCCACCGAGATCATGTTCACCCAGATGCCGTGGCCCTGGGCCTGGAAGATCGGCAGCACCACGTGGGCGTCGTTCATATGGCCGATCAGGTTGGTCTCGACCACGCGCCGGTGGTCGGCGATCGGCACATCGACGTACTTGCCGACCGCGCCGATGCCGACATCGCTGAACCACAGATCGATCCGGCCGAGGGCGCGGCGCGCTTCGGCGGCGAAATTGGCCACGGCCGACGCATCGGTGACATCGACGATGGCCACGTCCGCCCGGCCGCCGGCGGCGCGGCAGCGGTCGGCGATATCGTCGAGGCCTTCCTGGCCGCGGGCGCCAAGCACGAGGTGGGCGCCCTGGCGGGCGAATTCGATGGCGGTGGCGGCGCCGATGCCGCTCGATGCTCCGGTGATGACGACGCGGAGATTGGTTTGCTTCATGTTATGCACCTTTCGTCGAGTGTTGTTCAGCGACGCCGCGTTGCCGACGTGCGCTGATGAAGAAGTACATGCTCGCACGGGACGAAGAAGGTCAGCGCCAGCTTGCCTGTACGAAAACGCGACAGGTGTGCATCGTGCGCTCGGTGCAACAGCATTTTATTTGACGTAATACCCGGAGACTTTCCAAGTGCCGTCCGCCGCTAACATGGGCGTGACGGTTTCGATGACTTCTTGCCGATTGGTATAGTCGCTGGCGTATTGGATCACCACGTATTCGCCCTTCGGTGCGCCGGGCAGGTGGTCGGTGAAGATTGCCGAGCTCACCGACCGACTCTTCAAGCTGCCGAGCGGTGCGCGCGCCGCCTTCACGGCAACTTCCCAATCCGCTTTTGTCACCGCGTTCTGGAATGGCGCGGCGGCCTGCTCCCACGTCTTGCCGTAAAGGCCGGCGTCGGCGGAAGCGAGCCAAAGTTGCGCGGCGGCCTTCGCCTTGAGCACCTTATCGGTATCCTGCGCAAAAGCCGGCGTAACAACCAGCACACAGACAAACAATACATATGCCACAAAGTTTCGCATAATGCCCACCCGTTAAAAATACCTAAAAAACAATACTAACAGGGAGGGTCAAGTCTGACAATCGGACACGGCCTGGGCGATAGCAAGCAACTAGTGATGACGTCGTGTCCGAATGTCAGACTGACCCCGGTGTTGCGGTGTTGGTCAGGTATGCAGGAGATACATCAGGTCTTCGCGGTCGCGGTTTGGCGGTGCGCTGTAGAGGCAGCTGTCGACGCCGAGCCGGCCGCCGTTGGCGTCGTCGAAGCCGAAACCGCGCACGTCCTCGGCGCGCTGGATCAAGTGCACTTCGTAGCACATGTCGACGCCGCATTGCAGCGCCAGCATGGCCTGCAACCGCAGCGCGCCGCTGTGACCGGGCAGGAAGCGGTCGTAGCCGGCGCGGTCCAAAGGCCCGATGCGCAGCCGCACGCGCGCGTCGCAGCGGTAGATGCGCTCGCCCAGCAGCACGCCGCCGCCGAGATCGGCATTCGCGACGCCCAGTCGCGCCTGGTCGGCCGGCGGCAAACCCTGCCACTCGCCCACCAGCTGCTCCACCGCGAACGGTACGTCGAAGTATTCAGAGAACAGGCCGGCCATCAGCGGCGCCGACACGGCGCGGCTGCGGATCTGCATCGCGTAAAACGCCAACGTTTCGCGCGCCAGGGTGTCGCCCGGGTCTTGCTGCGGCTGCGCGCCCGACAGCGCGCCCAGCAGGCGCATGAAGGCGTCGCCGCCGTCGGGCGTGACCATGCAGTCGGGCCGGTGCCTGGCCCAGGCTTCGTAAAACATGCTCAGCGCGCGGTGCGAGAGCATGTCGAGAAAGGCGCGCGGGCCGCCGTCGCTGCTGCTTTTTTCGTGGCGGTTGATGCGCTCCGAGTAATGCAGCGGCAGCGTGCCCTGGCTGCCGAGCAGCCCCATGAACGCGGGCGTGATGCGGATGCCTTTGTCGTCGCTGCTGACATTGTCGATCTGGCTCGGTGGAAAGCCCAGCGACAGCCGGTTGCGAAAGCGCACATCGTCCAGGCCGGTGCCGCCGTCCTGCTGCCGCGCCAGCGCGATCAACCGCACCGCTTGGCAAAACTCGAAGCGGTGCGGCTCGGCCAGCAACTCGCCGATCAGGCCAAGCTCATCATTCCGTTGCGGGGTGGACATCGCAGCAACTCCTTTCCATTGGCGGCCGAGACGATCACCAGCCGCGTGTAGCTGTTGAGGTGCACGTGCAGGCCGAACAGGTGATCGAGCAGCTGCGCGAAGAGGTGCAGCCCGCTGCCGGCATACGCTTCCTCGTCCAGCGTCACGGTGACGTCGATGCCGCGCAGATACGCGCTGCCGCGCGCCTGCCGCAGCCAGCACGCGGCCGGACGGCACGACACGCCGCCGATGCCGTCGATCTGGCGCTGCGAGACGGCGTTGTCCGGCCGAGCATACAGACGCAGCATGGCCGTCAGCGCCGGCAAGCCCTCCTGCGTCAGCGAACGGTGGTTCAGCGCCAGATGGCTGAGCAGCCCGGACTGGCTGTCGCCGCCCGCGCCCGGACGATGGCAAAGGGTTGGCCGCCGCAGCAGGCGAATCGGACAGCGTCCGATCGCCGCCTCGACGCCAAGGTCACCCCGGCTCCGGCCATATTCCATATAGTGTGGCGCATCGCCGTTGGTGCAGGTGACGCGCACCGACGCCGTCGCCTCCTCGACCTGGGACGGTGAAAAATCATGGTCGACGAAGGTCAGCGAAAAGCCATGGGCGGCGCCGCTTGGCGCCAACGTCTCGTCGCGGCTGGCAAGCCAGTAGCGGCCCTTGCGGCAAGCCTTGCCGCCATGGCGCAGCGAGTAATACGGAAAGAACTCGTCGACATGCTCGCCGCCGGGCAGTGCGCGCACCAGATGCACCGAGTCGATGCTGTAGATCTCGCCGCCGGGCAACTGGTCCGGCATCAGCGGGTAGCTGCTGAGCGCGTGCGTGATGCGGATCGGCGTGGCCGGCTGCGCGAACAGGTTGACGACCGGGGTGCAGCCGAGCAGCAGGTTATCGGCGCCGAGCGCGCGCAGGATGTGGGCGGCTGGCATGTCCGCCCTGAAGCCGGTCAGCGCCAGGCGCAAGGTGAGCCGGGTGCAGCCGGTGGGCGCGGCGGCCAGTACGGCGTCGAGGTCGATATCGAAAAAGTCGAATTTTTCAGGGAAGGCGAAGTACTCGCTGAGCAGCCGGTGGGCGCTGTGCTCGGAAGGCGCGGCCGGCAGCAGCGCGTCTTCCTCGGTGAAGCCGACCGCAGCGATCGGCGCCTTGTCCAAACGGTCCCACTGTCCGCCCGCCTCCACGCAGGCGCAGGTGGCGTGCATGAACAGCGTGTCGCGCAGCGTCGCGCGCAGCGACGGTTCGCCATCGATGAAGACCCGCAGTCGCGACAGACCGAGCGACGCCAGGCCGCGCGCGCCGCCTGCCGCAACCCCGGCAACCCCGGCAGCCTCGCCAGCCTCGGCAACCCCGGCGGCGTCCGCGATGCCGGCGCTTTCCAGCGTGATGCAGATCGCCGCGCCCGCCTCTTCCGGCATCCGCAAACCCGGCGGCACCTCGATATACGGCTCGAACCAGACGGCGCGGATCGCCACCGGTGCGACGACGGCGTCATACACGCTGCGGAACCGGCATGCGGAACCCGCCGCGCCGGTCTGGCCCGGCGCCTTCATCGGTGTGCCGCGCGGCATCGTAGTGGCGGCGCCGATGGCCCCCTCCCCGGCGCCGCCGTCATCGATGCGTGCGATCGAGCACGACGGCATCGGCCGCAGCGTGTGCGGGTATAACATGCCGAGCAGCGCTTCGGTGAAGCCGGCCTGGCCGTCGTCGAGCAGCTTGGCCACGCGTGCGTTGAGCAGGGCCGACGCCTGGATCAGGCGCTCGACATGCGGATCGGCGCCAGCGTCGGCGCACCCCTGCAGGTTGCCGGCCAGTCTGGGATAACGCTCGGCGAACTCGGCGCCGCCATGGCGCAGCATGCTCAGTTCCCGCTCGACATAGGGCAGCAGTTTTTCCATCGTGGCATCCAGGCAGACCTGCGCAGCCTCCAGCCCGGATGGCAATGGTTGAACCGCACAGGCTGTCGATGATGTCACCGCCGTGCATCGCGCTGTTGAGTTAGAGCAACAACCCGGCGCTGTTATTGCCGTCCTACAACGTTCAACGCCTTCTCTTGCGCGGCCACAATCCGCCCGGCCCGGATATCTCTAGGCTATGAACTCCACTTATACCCCTTCATACGACAGGACGACCGACATGGCGACAGCGACCAAAGATGAGAACCAGGAACTCTTCGAACAGACGATCCGGTCGCTCGAAGCGCAGCTTGCCAACGCTGGCGCCCACCTGACGATCGACCCCACCGCCCGCGTCGCCTACGCGCGCGAAATCAAACGCATGGCCGACACGCTGCGCGGCGAGGCCGCCGCCGGCCGCATCACGTGGGCCGAGGCCGCCAAGCAGGCGCAGCAGACGCGCAACACCGTCATGACCATCATCCGCTCGCGCAGCACATCGCTGGGGCGCGCGGTGGCCCAGCGCATCAAGGCGCAAGGCTACACGCTCAACGAGCTGGTCGGCCGCCAGACCAGCCGCATGTATGGCCCCGGCGCCACCTTCGAGCGCCTGTCGGCGGCACGCAAAAACGCCGTCTACGCGGCCATCGTCAACTCCGCCGGCAAATCGAATCCGGCCGTCACGCAAACGATGTCACGCCTGTCGTACGTCGGGCGAGGCGTGATTTTCCTGTCGTTGGGCTTGTCGATCTACCACGTCGCGACCGCCACCAACAAGGCCGCCGCCGTCGGACGCGAGGTCGCCATCGGCGGCGGCGGCGTCGCCGGCGGCATCGCCGGCGGCGCGCTGGCCGGCATGGCTTGCGGCCCGGGCGCGCCGGTATGCGTGACGGTCGGCGCTTTCGTCGGCGGCGCGCTGGCCGCCTTCGGCATCAGCTCAATGTGGTAGACGTCATGAAACCGCTTTCGACGCAAGACCTCTCGATCCGGCCGCGGCAGACCAGCGATGATGAGCTGCCGCGCGGCGAAGTCGTGCTCTACGGCGAACCGACGGGCAGAATCATCGAAGGCGCGGTGCTGGAGGCGGCCGTTTGCTGGAAGGGCTTGTTCCTGATCTTCCTGACCGACGACATTCCGCACGAAGACACGTTGCGCATCTATCTGCTCGGTCCCCGGCTCGACATGGTCGACGCCGCCCGGCTCGGCGCCATGTACGCGACCGGCGCGTTCGAAAGGCTCGAAGTGATCGCGCCGAACCTGGTGCGCTTCGAATTCTTCGGCGACACCACCTGGACCCTCGAGCTGCTCGACGACCAGGCTTTCGCGGTGCCCATGGTGTCCGATCCGAAAGGCGTGACGCGGCCGTTCAAATTGTCGTGCCGCTTCAAGCTGTACGGCGAGCCGTTGCCGGAAACGTAGGCGCCGCCGCTAACGCCGGAATTTCTTCGGCTGCCGCTTGCGCGCGGCGGAATTTTGGTCCTGCAAGATCGAATCGACGCGCTCCGACGCTTCGCGCGACAGCTTTTGCGCCAACTCCGTATCCGGGAAGTATTCCGGCTGGCGGTAGGCGAGCCAGGCATAGGCGGAATACAGCCGGCATGCATCCTCGACCTCCTGCAGACTCATGAAGTGCAACGGATTCTGCTCGGGTTTCAGGCGCGTGATTTTCTTGTGGGCCAGCGCGGTGGCCCAGCTTTCCCATGCGTGCTGCAACGAATGCACCTTGGACGAGATCGGCACCAGCGACAGCGCGAATTTTTCCGCCACCGTCAGTTGCAGCGTATCGAGCCAGGCCGCGCGCTCGAACTGGTCTTCGGTGATGCGCGGATAAAAGAAACCGTCCGGGACGTCGATGTTGTGCACGAAACGCTTGAGCAGCTTAGCCAGCGCGTGCTCGTTGGTCACCGATGAAATCCGGTGCAAATGCTCCAATGTTGGCGCCACGGCAAAACCGGTGGTCTTCAGCGGCACCGGCTTCTCGTGCAGCAGCGAGCGCATCACATTGTGCGTCTCGTTGTCGTAGCCGGCCACCAGCCCCTCCTCGTGCACGCCGAAGCGACCGGCGCGCCCGGCGATCTGCCGCGCCAGCGCCGCCGGAATCTCTTCCTCTTCGTAGCCATTGTATTTGACCGATGTTGTCATCACGATGCGCGCAATTGGCATATTCAAGCCCATGGCGATCGCATCGGTGCCAACCACCACATCGGCCGCGCCCTCGCGAAAGCGCTGGGCCTGCGCGCGCCGCACTTCCGGCGACAGATTGCCGTAGACGGTCGCCACCGACAGGCCGACCTCGGTCACCATGTCGCGCCACATCAGCACTTCGCGGCGCGAGAAGCAGATGACGGCGTCGCCGCGCCGCAAATTGGTCAGCTTGCGAACGGCGGTCGGCTCCATCGACAGCGGCCCCTTGCGCTTCAACACGTGCACTTCAAGCTCGCATTCGAGCCGCGCCGCCAACACCTCGATGGCGCGCCGCGCTTCCGGCGCGCCGACCAGATAGACGATCTGCGCCGGCGCGCCGCAGACGGCGGCGGTCCACGCGGCGCCACGGTCGCGGTCGGCCAGCATCTGGATCTCGTCGATCACGGCCACGTCGACCTGCGTGCGCGTATCGAGCATCTCGACCGTGCTGGCCACGTGGGTCGCGCCCGGCACCAGCCGGCGCTCCTCGCCGGTCACCAGACTGACGGCCAGCGGCTTGCCGCGCTGCTCCATGCCCTGCAAGCGCTCATAGTTTTCCAGCGCCAGCAACCGCAGCGGCGCCAGATAAACGCCGCTTGGCGCCTTGGCCAGCGCTTCGATGGCCTGGTGGGTCTTGCCCGAATTGGTCGGCCCCAGCAACGCGATGAACTTGCGTTTGAGGCGGCGTGCCACGTCGAAGGACGCCGGATATTCGGCCAGGTTGATGCTTTGACGGGTACGCTCGGCGTGCTGCTCCTCCATTTCGCGCTCGACCGCGTGTTCCAGCCGCTGGCGAATCCGGTCGAACACGGTGCCGGCCGGCTCGGAAATTTGCATATCTGCCAAGCCTTGCAGGAACGGCTGCGGGTCCAGGTCGCAATCGTCGCAGGCGTCGGCCATCTCGCGCACGAAGTCGACGACATAGCCGTGCAGCTCCTCGACGACGGCGTCGCTGGCGCGCTCGCGCAGCAGCGCCGCGCGGCTCTCGCTGTCCATCTTGCGCCACTTCGACGGCTTGGCCAGCACGCCCTGCGCCGGCACCAGATCGTACGGATAGTGCGACCCGCCATATTCGACACTGCCGGTCAGGCGCAGGAACACGCGCCCTTCCAGCTTGGCTAAGGCGAAGCCCTTGGCCGCCAGGCCCAACTCGCGCATCAGTTGGTCGTCGTTTTGTTGATCTGCAATGTCTGTCATGGTCGTCTGGCCGGGAGGATCGATACCGCGAGATTATATCGTGCCGCTTCGGCGCCCGTTTTTGTCTTTCCCACTGATATCTGGCACCATACCCGGTCCCAACCGCCGCTCCGCCGAAACCCACACAATGCCGCAAACCATTATTGTCCCCGTCCAGCACGAATTGCTGATCAAGAAAAGCCGCTTTATTGCTTGCGTGCAGCCGATGACCGATCGGGCGGCGGCGCAAAAAGTGGTGGCGGGATTATGGGCGCAACATCCGCAAGCGGCCCATGTTTGCTGGGCGTTATTAGCCGGCGGCCAATCGGCGGCGGTCGATGACGGCGAACCGAGCGGCACGGCCGGAAGACCGATGCTCGATGTATTACGCCATCAGGATCTGGAAGGTGTATTGGCGACGGTCGTGCGCTATTTCGGCGGCATTAAACTCGGCGCCGGCGGCTTGGTGCGGGCTTATACCGACAGCGTGGCGCAAGCTTTATTAAGCGCCGAGAAAATCGCCATTATCAAACTGCGCCATTTAATTTGTACCGCGCCTTATGCGATGGAGGGCATGATCAGGCGCGAGATAGATGGAGCCGGCGCGACGCTGGATAATGTGGCGCACGCCGATGATGTGCGATTCGAATTCAGTATCGCAGATGGCGCGGCCGACCACTTTATCAATCGGCTGAATGACGCCGGTAACGGCCGCATTCATTGGATAAATCCAAGCGAAGATTAAACCGCCGGCGGCGGCGACCGGCAAGATTGCAACAGCGGCGTTTGCCAAGCTCGATTTTGGTATATTCGCGCCAAAAATTGGCGCACTTCACCTTCACCTATGAGTGCCAGCCCACGTCGCACGATGCCACAGCGCTTCGAGCGGTCCCTGTTTATGCCGCCCTAGCCACCAGACACTGAACTGCCGCTGCGCCAAAGCCAGCGCGACGCCAATCGCCAAGGCATAACTGGCGCCGGTATATCGATACATTCCCAATCCAAAGCCATAGTAAATCGACGTGCCGATAATCGATTGCACAACGTAACTGGTTAAACTCATCCTGCCTAACGGCGAGAAAAAAGCCAGCCAGCGCCACGAATAAAACAGCAGCACAAAGTTCGACACCAGCACCACCATAAAGGCGACATTGGACCACGACGTAATAATCACCAGCAGCGGCCGCTGCACCGCCGCGCCGACATGCCAGGATTCCGGGTACGATTTAAGCAGATAAAACGGAATGAACGCCACCACCGCCATCCCCAACGTACGCAGCCAGAACCGTCTATTCTCCGGCGAAATTTTAAAGACACCCTTGCGGCCAGCCAGCATACCCAGCATAAACAGCGCCGGAATCTGGAACACGCGGCCATTTTCCCAGCTCCAGCGAATAACGCCGACTTTGCCGTTGGTCAGATTGCCCCACCACACCTGAAATGCCGAGCCATGCGCCATATACTCATTGGCACGACCGAAATACGCCCAAGAAGCGGGGTCGGCGAGTTTCTCATCGGGATTCGGCAACGCCTGGAAGAACTCCAGCCACGCATAAGGTTGCAAGAGCAAAACGACAGCGATCGCCAGAACAGTTCCACTACGCAAGCGCGCGACCGGGATCAGCGCCAGTCCCAGCACCGCATAAATGCTCAAAATATCGCCATGGTAAAACATGGAGTTGAACAATCCGAACGCCAGCAGCACTACCAGCCGCCAGGCAAAGCGCGGCCGGAAATCTTCTCCACGCGCCTCGCGGTTGTGCCACTGGATATAGAAAGTCATGCCGAACAGCAGCGCGAAAATCGCATAAGACTTGCCGCCGAATAGGAAAAACAGGCTGTCCCAAATGATCTTGTCCAGCGCCGTGAGCCAAGCGGGCAAGCCTTCGGGAGAAAAATAGAAGTCGAAATGTTCGATATTGTGTAGCAGCATGATCGAGACGATCGCGAAGCCGCGCAGCGCGTCGATCACATCCAGGCGGGAAGAATTGTCGGACATCGTTATCCATTAGCAAAAATGAGCAGAATGTCTAGCTTATCTGGAAACGCTCCCAACGGGAATCATGTCAAATTATACAAATGAGTAGTACATTGCGATACTAATTGCCATGCGGCAAAAGTACAGGTATATTGTCGCAAATCCTACGCAGCACCGATCGCCCAACTTCTCGCGGTCACCCCTCTACATTTCTCCGGCCATATTCCCGCCAACGTTCCGCACGCTTCGGAGCGCGAGTTCGACCCTTCGATCATCGGAATAGCAAATGAATAACAAAAGTATCAAGGTAAGCACCCGGTTGCGCCTCGGTTTCGGCGTCATCCTGGCCATGCTGGTCATCGTCATCGGCCTGAGCATCAACTATCTCGGCACGCTCAACGCCGGCACCGAGGCCATTGTCACGGAAACCTATCCCAAGGTGCTGCAGGCGCAAAACCTGATGAACCTGAACAACAAGGTGGCCCGCGCGGTGCGCAACGCCCTGCTGATCGGCGACGAAGCCAAGGCCGCCAAGGAAGTCGACATCGTCAACGAGAAACTGCGCGAGATGGTCACGTCCGCCCAAAAGCTCGACGAGATGGTCAAGTCCGGCGTCGGCCAGAATTTGTTCGACACGCTGCAAGCGTCTTACCCGCCTTACGCGGCGTCGATCAACGAGGTGCTCCGCCTGCGCCGCGACGATGGCGTCGAGCCGGCCGTCGCCTACATGCTCAGCACCACGCGCGACTTGCAAATGGCTTACATGACCAATCTGGACGCAATGATCGCGCACCAGAGCGACGCCATGGAAAAAGCCCGCGTGCGCGCCGAGGAAACCTATCAGAGCTCGCGCAACGTGATGCTGGGACTGGGTCTGGTCGCACTGGGCCTGGGCATGGGCGGCGCCTGGCTGATATCGCGCCAGTTGCTCGGCCAGCTGGGCGGCGAGCCCGCCGATGTCGCCGCCATCGCAGGCCGCATCGCCGATGGCGATTTGGCAGTGCCGATCGAGCTGGCGCGCGGCGACCAGCACAGTTTGCTGTTCGCGATCCGCTCGATGCGCGACAGCCTGGCCGACATCGTCAGCCAGGTGCGCGGCGGTGCCGATTCCATCGTCAACGCGGCCACCGAAATCGCGGCCGGCAATATGGACTTGTCCTCGCGCACCGAACAGCAGGCCGGCTCGCTGGAAGAAACCGCTTCGTCGATGGAGGAATTGACCGCGACCGTCAAGCAAAACTCCGACAACGCGCGCCAGGCCAACGCGATGGCGCAGTCGGCTTCCGACATCGCGGTGCAGGGCGGCACGGTGGTGGCGAAGGTGGTGCACACGATGGCCGAGATTAACGGGTCGGCCAAGAAAATCGTCGACATCATCAGCGTCATTGACGGCATCGCCTTCCAGACCAACATCCTGGCGCTGAACGCGGCGGTGGAAGCGGCCCGCGCCGGCGAACAGGGACGCGGCTTTGCCGTGGTCGCCTCCGAAGTGCGCACGCTGGCGCAGCGCTCAGCCTCGGCCGCCAAGGAGATCAAGACGCTGATCGACGATTCGGTGGCCAAGGTCGGCACCGGGACGCAGCTTGTCGGCGAGGCCGGCGAAACGATGGCGCGCATCGTCGGCGCCGTCAAATCGGTCACCGACATCATGGGCGAGATCAGCATGGCCAGCCAGGAGCAGGAAGCGGGCATCGCGCAGATCAACCACGCGATCGCCGAGATGGATACCGTCACGCAGCAGAACGCCGCGTTGGTCGAGGAAGCGGCGGCGGCCGCCGGCGCCCAGCAGGATCAGGCGCAGCAGTTGTCGCAGCTGGTCGGCGTGTTCAAGCTGTCCGCCGCGCCGCGCCGCGCCTGAGTTTAGCTTGACCCGGCGGCTTAACCCCGTGGCTTAATTCAGCTCGCCAGCCTGAACACTTTCACCGCCTCCGCCAGGCGATCGGCCTGACCCTGCATCGCGGCGGCCGCTGCGGCGGCCTGCTCCACCAGCGCGGCGTTTTGCTGCGTGGTGCTGTCGATGCTGCCGATGGCCTGATTGATCTGCTCGATGCCCAGCTCCTGCTCGCGGCTGGCGTTGGCGATGTCGCCGACGATCGTGTTGACCCGGCTGATGCCATTGACAATCTCCGCCATCGTGCCGCCGGCCTGGCCGACCAGCACGCTGCCCTCCCCGACCTGCGCCACCGACGCGTCGATCAGCAGCTTGATTTCCTTGGCCGCCGCGTCCGAGCGGTGCGCCAGGCTGCGCACCTCGGAAGCGACCACCGCGAAGCCCCGGCCTTGTTCGCCGGCGCGCGCCGCCTCGACGGCCGCGTTCAACGCCAGAATATTGGTCTGGAACGCGATGCCCTCGATCACGCCGATGATGTCGACGATCTTCTGCGACGAGTTGTTAATTGCGCCCATTGTCCGCACCACCTGATCCATCACCGCGCCGCCTTTGCCGGCAAACGTGGCCGCCGACGACGCCAGGTCGTTGGCCTCGCCGGCATTGTGCGAATTTTGCCTGACCGCCGACGTCATCTGCTCCATCGACGAAGCGGTCTCCTCCAGTGAGCTGGCCTGCGATTCGGTGCGCGCCGACAAATCCATATTGCCGGCGGCGATTTCGCCCGACGCCAGCGCGATCGCATCGGTGCCGCTGCGCACCTGGCTGACGATGCGGTGCAGGCTGATGTTCATATCGCTCAAGGCGCGCTTGAGCAGGCCGGTCTCGGAGATGTCGCCGGCGTCGAGCGTCATGCGGCCCGACAAATCGCCCTGCGACACGCGCTCGGCAAAGCCGACCGCCTCGTTCAGCGGCGCCATGATCGAGCGCGAAATCACCTGCCCGATCACCAGCGCCACCAGCGCCGCCAGCACCGAAAAGCCGATGATCTGGTAGCGCGATTTGCTCACCGCGCTATCGCCGACCGCCTTCGCCGATTCGGAATTTTTCTCGATCAGCTCGCTCAGCGCGGCCATGCTTTTTTCCAGCGTGCGGAAGCTTTCCATGAAGCCGGCAAACCTGCCCTGCGCGGCCGCCTTGTCGGTCAGCGACAGTTCGACCATCTCGGCAGTGCTCTTAAGATAGCGCTCGACGTCGGGCCGCACCTGCGCAATCGCCTGCTTGACCTCGGCGTCGTTGTCGCCCGCCTCCATGTCCTTGATGCGCGCGCGGAAAATGGCCATATGCTCGGCCGTGTCCTCGCGCACGCCCTTCACCTCGGCCGGATCGTTGCGGTCGGCGGCGAGGCGCGCGGCCAGCACATCGGCGCGCAGCGCGTCGTGCATCATATCGGCCTGCAACTGGTCCTTCATCGCCGCGCTGTTGTTGCTGATCGACGTAATGGCGCCGTCGAGCACCTGCACCGCGACAAACCCGACAATGCCAATCAGGCTGACGAACGCCAGCGTGACAACGTTTGATAACAGCAAGCGCTGCCTGATCGTCAACCGCATCGCGACTCCTTAAAATTTCATCGAAAGACCAACGGTCCAGCTCCAGTCCGGCGCCTTGTCGTTCAGGCCGCGCGACAGCGCGGTATCGATCTGCACCGTCTTGCTCAGCAAATACGCCGCGCCGACATCGAAGGTGCTGATCGAGCCGCCGTCGCGCGCGTGCGCAATCTTCTGCCCCGAATATTCGACAAAGGTGCGCAGCTGGTCGGTCCAACCCTTGCCCAGCACCACGGCGAAGATGCCGGTGGCATCGCGCCGTCCTTCGTCATTGGTCAGCCACGCCACGCCCGGCATCACGCCCAGCGAAACCTCGTTGGCGAATTCCCACTCGGTCACCGCGCGCAACGAGTAACCCTTGCCCGGCGCGCGGAACGCGGCCGAGCCGCTGTCCAGGTCGACGTGGGCCAGCAGCCCGAACGACGGGCGCGCACCTTCTTCGTCGGCGATGTGCCATTTCATGCCCAGCGACACGTCGGCGTAGCCGTTGTCGCTGCTGCGCTGGCCGGCCGCGTCGGTGGTGACGGCGCGCATGCGGCCGTCCGTTTCCAGTCGCAGCTCGACCGTGTCGCTGACGCCGTAGCGCAGCAGCGTCGGCGTCGAATACGTTCTTTCCTTGACGCCATCGGACTTGTCGCGGTCGGCCGCGACGCTGGTCTCGAACTGGAAGCGGCCCTTGCCGACGACGTCGCTCGACTCGACAAAATCGGGCCGGTCGGTGTTGATTTCATCCTCGGCCGCGCACGCCAGCAGCGGCAACATCAACACCAAAGTCGCAACCTTATTAATAGCCATGTATTCTCCCCAATTACTCGTTTTACGAACACCACCGTAACACATTGATTTAAGTCAACGGTTGGTAAATTTCCACAGGTACACACACAGATACCTTACATGATGACTTCATTGATGCAAGTTTCAGTCGGCGACTTCGACAGCTTCCACGCCTATCTCGACGACCATCTGGCCGACAACGGCCGCGAAGGCACCGGCTACTTCCAGCCCCTGTCGCGCGACGCGTCGTTCTTTCCCGCTGACAAAGCGCAAGCGTTCAAGGCTGGTCTCGGCATCGATGTCGGCGCGCCCAGCTGGCGCCGGCTTTGGGTGGCGCGCGATGCGCAAGGACGGATCATTGGCCACATCGACTTGCGCGCGCATGCCGCGCGCTACACCGCGCACCGCTGCCTGCTGGGCATGGGCGTCGACCGCCATCACCGCAAGGCCGGGCTGGGCGGACAGCTGATCGCCGAGGCGCACCATTGGGCCGCTGACACAGCGCAACTGCGCTGGATCGACCTCCAGGTGCTGTCGATCAATGCTCCGGCGATCAACCTCTACCTGCGCAACGGCTTCGTCAAGACCGGCGAAGTCGCCGACATGTTCGACATCGATGGACAGCTATTTGGCTCCACCGGCATGAGCAAGCACCTCGGCAAGCCGTGAGCAAGGGTGTCCGTATCCGGATGATGGTGGGCAATGCGGGCAAGCGCCGCTCTCGCGCGCTAGCGGCGGCGCGATCCGTTTCGACATCTGGCTGCACGCAACCGCCGCGCCGCCATCGCGTGGCACGGTTCCTGCTGCGGCCACGCTTGGGAGCAAGCTTGCTTAGATGAAAAAGGCATGGACATATAGCTAAATAGTCGTTCTTTGCTCGATGAAGCGCTCCTATATATCAATAAAGACATATAAAATGGCCGACCGGTCACGCGCTTCGTACGCTGCGCAAGCGCGCGCCGACTGAACTCATTCATTCGTGGCAAAGGGTAAGCGATGTCCATCAACGTACTATTGAATTTGCTGGCGGCAGTCGTGCTGCTGGGCGTGCTGTACACGCAGCAACGCAAACACGCGTCCTTTTCGGTGCGCGTGTTCACCGGCATGGGGCTGGGCATCGTGCTCGGCGCGGCGCTGCAAGCGATCTATGGCGCCGGCGCCGCCGAGCTGAAAACCACCGGTGACTATCTCGACATCGTCGGCTCCGGCTACGTCAAGCTGCTGCAAATGATCATCATGCCGCTGATCATGGTCTCGATCATCTCGGCCATCCTGAAATTGAAGGGCATGGATTCGCTGACCAAAATCAGCGCGTTGACCATCGGCACCTTCATGGTGACCACATTGGTCGCGGCCGGCATCGGCATCCTGATGGCCAAGGTGTTCAACCTCACCGCCGTCGGCCTGACCGCGTCGGCTGCCGACGTCGCGCGCGGCATCTACCTGCAAGGCAAGGTCGAGACGGCGCAGGCGATTTCGCTGCCGAGCATGCTGCTCAGCTTCATCCCGGCCAACCCGTTCCTCGACCTGACCGGCGCGCGCAAGACCTCGACCATCGCCGTGGTGATCTTTGCCGTCTTCATCGGCATCGCCGCCACCGGCATCCACGACAAGAAGCCGGATATCTTCGCCTCGTTCGACAACTTCATCAAGGTCGCGCACGCGATCGTGATGCGCATCGTCACGCTGGTGCTGCGGCTGACGCCGTACGGCGTGTTCGCGCTGATGGCGCAGGTCGTGTCGACGTCGAGCTACACCGACATCCTGCATCTGATCGACTTCGTGCTGGCCTCGTACAGCGCGCTGTTGGTGATGTTCGTGGTGCACCTGCTGATCGTCAGCGGCGCCGGGCTCAACCCGGTACGCTTCGTCAAGAAAATCCTGCCGGTGCTGACGTTCGCGTTCACCTCGCGCAGCAGCGCCGGCGCCATTCCGATGAGCGTGCAGACGCAAACGCTGCGCCTGGGCACGTCGGAAGGCATCGCCAACTTCGCCGCCTCGTTCGGCGCCACCATCGGCCAGAACGGCTGCGCCGGCATCTATCCGGCCATGCTGGCGGTAATGATCGCGCCGACCGTGGGCATCGATCCGTTCACCGTCCACTTCATCCTGCCGCTGCTGGCGATCATCACCATCGGTTCGGTCGGCGTGGCCGGCGTTGGCGGCGGCGCCACGTTCGCCGCGCTGATCGTGCTGTCGTCGATGAATTTGCCGGTGGCGCTGGCCGGCCTGCTGATCTCGATCGAACCGCTGATCGACATGGGCCGCACCGCGCTCAACGTCAGCGGCTCGATTACCGCCGGCACCGTCACCAGCCGCGTCATGGGCGAGACCGACATGGCCGTCTTCAACAGCGACGCCGACCTGCCGATCGACAGCGACGGCGAGCGCAAAACCGCCTGATCAAAAATAACGGGAACCGCGCGCGCGCGGGTGGTGTCTAATTTTTTCCCTGAACTTTTTTTGAAAGGAAAGAATGATGACTTCCCTGCATACAACAACCAAAGTAGTGCTGGGCGCGGCCTTCGCCGTCGCCCTGCTGGCTGGCTGCAACAAGCGTGCGGCCGACCAGCCGCAGAGCCCGACGCCGGCGTCGGAATCGACCACGCCGGCGACTCCTTCGACCACCCCCAGCCCGACACCGGACGCCACCACACCGGGCGCGACGGGCGGCGGCTCGGGCGGCACCGGCACCGGCAGCGGAACCGGTAGTGGAACGGGCACAGGCACTGGCACAGGCGGCACTGGCACCAGCGGTGGCACCGGCGGCACTGGCGGCGGCAGCACCGGCGGCGGCAGCGGCACCGGCGGCACGGGTGGCGGCACGGGTGGTGGCACCGGCGGCGGCACAGGCGGCGCCGGGACTGGCGGAACTGGCGGCGGCAGCGGCACCGGTGGCACCGGCGGCGGCTCCGGCACCGGCGGTTAAGCAGACGTAAAAAAAGGGCCTGAGAAGGCCCTTTTTCGCGCGTACTGCATGCGTCAAGTTAAAACACGTAGGGGGGATTAGCGAAGCGTCATCCACCAAGCGCCGCCACCGGCTCCTGTCGGATGACGCCCTTCAGGCAAATCCAACCCACGTATTTTCCCGCCGCAACTTAAAACTTATAGTTATACGAAATACCGATCAGCGACAAGTGCGTCTGATAGATACCGCGCGTGGTTTCGCCATTGCCGGTGCAAGTGCGCGACAAGGTATTGCACAGGTTCGTGTAATTAACCTTGGCGTCCTTAAAATCGACAAAGCTATACGCCACATCGATCGACGAGCGCTTGTCGAGCTTCCAGTTCATGCCCAGCGAATACTGCATGCGGTCGCTGTCCGGCAGCGCTGGATGGCGCAGTTCCTCGCCCTGCACTGGCGACTCGTCAAACGCCACGCCGGCGCGCAACGTCATGTTTTCGTTGTAAACATAGTTACCACCAACAGCCACGCGCACCGTATTTTTCCAGTTCTGGCGAATCACCTCGTCGCCTTCGGTGGTGCCCGGGAACTCGATGTTCAGGTTGCTCAACCGGTTATGACGCGACCAGGTCACGTCGGCCATGCCGGCCCACTTGGAATCGAACTGGTGGAACACATTGGCCGACAGGGTTTCCGGCGTGCGCACCGCCACTTGCGCGGCGGAGTTGACCTTGTTCGAAGCGGCCGCCAGCACGCGATTGACGGCGGCGTCGCTGGTCACCTTCGAGAAGTCCCAGTTGGTGCTGCCCTTCATCTTATGCGAGATCGACGAGCGATAGCTCAGGCCGAAGCGGGTGCTCTCGTCCAGCGTGAACATATAGCCCAGATTGAAGCCGTAGCCCCAATCCTTGACCTCGTTCTCGCCGCGGCCATCGCCGGCGGTGGCCAGCAGCGCCGGATTGCCGCCCAGCGCGGTGATCTGGCTGATCAGGCGCGCGCCTTGCGCGGCGTTGGCCGGCGTGCGCAGCGCGGCAACGGTGCCTGGCACGTCGACAGCCTGGCCCAGCTCGGCCTTCATGTGTTCGGCGTCGATGCCGAAGCCGAACGAATGCTGCTGGTTCAGCTTGAACGACACCGACGGATTCAACGTCACCGCTTCGAGCAGCACATTGGTCAGCGCGTAGCGGCCGTTCCAGGTGTCGCCGTAGTTCAGCTTGGCGCCATACGGTACGAACAGGCCGAGACCGACGGCCCACTGGTCATTGATCTTCTTGGCGGCGTACAGCGACGGCGCGGTCACCGAATTAGGCGCGTAGTCGTCGGTCTGGGTGCCGCCGGTGCGGCTGCCGGTAAAGCGGGTCGAGCCGGTATCGTTGTAGGTCGAGTGCGGTACGACGACGGTGGCGCCGGCGCTGATCTGCGTGCCTTCCAGGCGCGACATGCCGGCCGGATTGTAGAAGATGGTCGAAGCGTCGTTGGCTTCGGCGCCGCTGGCGTCGGCGGTGCCTTGCGCGGCCACGCTCTGCGAGCCGAAGCGGTAGCCGGAAGCGTTGGCGCCGGTGGACAGCACGCTCAGGGCGGAGGCGATGATCAGGGTCAAATGTTTGGGTTGCATGTCGAGTCTCTTCATTTTAGTTGTCGGCGGCTGTGCACCAGGTTTTTTATGCTCCGGCAGCGGCTCGAACCATCACGGCGCGATCAGGTGCTGGAAGGCCAGCAGCATACTACATTAGTAAATTGATTTGAAAGTAGTGTTACTAGAGCGCAAACACTAATTCTCCCCTTGAAACCGAGCACTTGCTCTGCATCCGGGGTCAGAGCCATCTTTTCTACACGAGCTCTGCCATCACAGTCCGGCACGGCCGGGGCCGTGTAGAAAAGATGGCTCTGACCCTGAATGACTGACCCTGAATGACCTGAATGACTCTGAATGACTGAATGAAAAAAGGGCCCGTAGGCCCTTTCGTTGTCGTCGACCGCGCGGTTATTGCGGGTCGGGGACGCTTTTGTTGAGCGACACCATCGTCGGCTCGACGGCCGGCGCGGGCGCCGGCACGATCGCCGCCTTGCCCGTCACTTTGCGCACCAGCCACATCACCGTCCGGTAGATGTAACGGATAAACAGCAGGAACAGCACCACTTCGATCACCGTCAGCACCACCGCCACCGTCGAGCCCCAGATGCCGGTGCGACCGCTCCAGTGATCAACACGGCGGCGGTACTTAGCGGCCAGGTTGTCCTTGCTGATCTCGATACTGTCGTAGAACGTCGGCACCATCAGCAGCGTCAGCACCGTCGAGGTGATGGTGCCGCCGATGATGGCGATCGCCATCGGCCGGTAGAACTCGCCACCCTCGCCCAGCGCCAGCGCCACCGGGAACATGCCGGCAATCAGCGCGAACGTCGTCATCAAAATCGGCCGCAAGCGCATGCGCCCGGCGTACATCAGCGCGTCCTCGCGGCTGTAGCCCTCCTCCTCGCGCTTGCGGGCCGCGTCCAGCAGCAGGATCGCGTTCTTGGCGACCAGCCCCATCAGCATGATCACGCCAATCAAACTCATCAGGTTAATCGTGCCGTGTGTCATCAACAAGCCCAGCACCACGCCGATCAGCGACAGCGGCAGCGACAACATCACGGCGATCGGCGCCGTGAAGGAACCAAATTGCATCACCAGGATCAAATACATCAAGCCGATACCAGCCAGCAGCGAAATCAGCATCTGGCTGAAGACCTCGTTCATGTCCTTGCCGGCGCCGCCCAGCGCCAGCCCGTAGCCGGGCGGGAAGTCGATTTCCTTGGCCAGCTTCATGGCGTCGTTGGTCACCTCGCCCGGCGAGCGGCCTTGCGCGTTGGCGCTGACCGAAATGATGCGCTTGCCGTCCTTGTGCTTGATCGTCGACGGGCCCTTGCCCATCGTCACGGCGGCGATCTGGTCGAGCGGCACCATCTGGTTGGTGCCGGCCACGCTGATCGGCAGGCGCTCGATGTTTTCGGCGCTGGTGCGGTCTTCCGGCGCCAGGCGCACGGCGACGTCGCGCGATTCGCCGGTCGGGTCGACCCAGTCGCCGACCTCGATGCCGGCAAAGGCCACGCGCAGCGCCTGGGCGGCGTCGCCGGCGGCAATGCCCATCGAGTTTGCCAGGCCGCGATTGAGCTCGATCTGCAATTCGTCCTTCGGGTCCTGCTCGGACAGGCTGACGTCGACCGCGCCGGGCACCTTGCGCAGCTTGTCCATGTAGGCGTTGGTGATTTCCATCAGCTTGCGCGAATCGGCGCCGGTGAACTGGATCTCGACCGGCTTGCTGGCGTTGTTGCTCAAGTCGTCCAGCACCGTGAATTCGGCGCCGACCAGGCCGGCGAGCTTTTCGCGCAATTCCTTGGCGATCTCGATCGAGGAGCGCTTGCGCTCGGTCTTCTTGCCGATGTCGACGTAGATGCGCCCGCCGGTCGGGTTGACGTAGGCGTTGGTTTGCTGCGTCTCCTTGATGGTGAAGGCGATCTTGGCGGCGCGGTCCAGTTTCAGGCGCGAGTATTCCAGGCTGGCCGACGACGGCGCGCGCACGTCGATGGCGATGGTGCCGAAGTCCGACGCCGGCAGGAAGCTGAAGCCGCCCAGCTTGGCTTGCAACCCCAGCGCGGCGGCAAACGTCAACACGGCCAATATGGCCATCGCTTTGCGGTGGTGCAAGGCCCAGGCGATGACGTTGCCGTAGCGGTCGGCCTGGTGGTCGAACCAAATGTTGAAGCGCTCAAGCACCTTTCCCAGGCCCTTGCGCGGCGCCGTGTGGTGGTCCGGCGGGTCGCCCCAGAACGCCGACAGCATCGGGTCCAGGGTGAACGAGATCAGCAGCGACACCGCCACCGAGCACGTCACCGTCAAGGCGAACGGCCGGAACCATTCACCGGTGATGCCCGGCATGAACGCCACCGGGATGAACACGGCCATGATCGAGAACGTCGTGGCGGCCACCGCCATGCCGATCTCGGCGGTGCCGTTGAGGGCGGCGGTGCGCCGGTCGGCGCCCATCTGCATGTGGCGCACGATGTTTTCGCGCACCACGATGGCGTCGTCGATCAGCACGCCGATCGCCAGCGACAGGCCCAATAGCGTCATGAAGTTCAAAGTGAATCCGCACAACCAGACGCCGATGAAGGCGGCGATCACCGACGTCGGCAGGCTGAGCGCGGTGATCATCGTCGAGCGCCACGAGTTCAGGAACGCGTAGACGACGAAGATGGTCAGGCCGGCGCCGAACACCAGCGCCTCGATCACGTTGTTAAGGCTGCTCTCGGCGTCCTCGCCGCCATCCTCGGTCACTTCCAGGGTGGCGCCGGGCGGCAACTCCTTGCGCATTTCCTCGACCATCGCGCGCACCTTGTGCGCCACCGTCACCGTCGAGGCGTCCTTGGAGCGGGTGATCGAGATGCCGACGTTGGGCTTGCCCGAGCGTACGCTGAGCGTATTCATCTCGGCGAAGCCGTCCTCGATCGTGGCCACCTGGGCCAGGCGCACCAGCTCGTCGCCGTTGCGCTTGACCACCACCTGCTGGAAGTCCTCGGGCCGCTCGATGCGCCCGACCAGGCGGATGCTTTTCTCGTCGAGCTCGCCGCGCACCTTGCCGACCGGGGCGTTGGTGTTCTGGTTGCGCAGCGCGTTGACGACGTCGCCGACCGAGACGTTGTACTCGCGCAGTTTCTCGGCCTTGAGCAGCACGCTCAGCTCGCGTTTGAGCGAGCCGTCGATGTTGACGGCGGCCACGCCGTCGATGCCGCGGAAGCGGTCGGCCAGCTGGTCCTCGGCCAGGCGCGAGATGATGGCGTGGCTTTGCGCCGTCGACGACAGCGCCAGCTGCATCACCGGCTGGGCCGAGGTGTCGATGCGCTGCAGGATCGGCTCGCGCATCTCGATCGGCAACTTGTAGCGCACCGCCGCGATGGCGTTGCGGATCTCGTCGGAGGCCTCGATCAGGTTTTTACTGAAGGCGAACTTGATGAGCAGGCGCGCCTGACCTTCCGACGCGGTCGAGTCGACCTCGGTCACGCCGGTGATCGACTGGAACGATTTTTCCAGGCGGTTGACCACCTCGCGCTCGACCGTCTCGGGCGAGGCGCCCGGATACGGGATGGCGACGATGATGAACGGCACCTCGACGTCGGGATTCTGGTTGACCCGCAATTTGCTCAAGGCCATCAGGCCCAGGCACATCATGGCGAGGATCAACACGATCGTCGCGACCGGCCGCTTGATACTGAAATCGGATAAGAACATGGCGGCGGTCCCTTATTTCTGCGTGGCGGTGGCGGTGGCGGCGGCGGCCGAGGCCGTGGCGGACGCCGGGGCCGCCGACGGCGTGGCCGCCTTTGGCGTGCTCAGCACGACCTTCTGGCCGTCCTTGAAGCCCGAGCCGGGCACGCGCACGATGGTGTCGCCGGCGTTCAGGCCCGACAGCACCTGCCAGCGGCCGCTGCGCTCGTCGCGGGCGCCGAGCGTCAGCGCCACCTTGTGGACCGCGCCGTCCTTGACGCGCCACACATAATTGCTGTCGCCCGCCTGCACCAGCGCCGACGGCGGCACCATCAGCGACGCCGACGACGTCGACTCGACCCGGCCCTCGGCGTACAGGCCGGCCACGCGCGGCTGCGCCGGCCCGGCGAACTCGACGAGCACTTCGACCTGCCGCGTGACGGCGTTGGCGGCCGGATCGACGCGCTTGATCTTGCCGCTGAAGTTTTGCCCAGGATAGCCGTTGACGCGGAACAGCACCGGCTGGCCGACCTTGACCTCGCCGATCTTGTCGGCCGACACCAGGCCCTCGAAGCGCATGCTCGACGGATCGATCACCTTGATCATCTCCTTGCCGATCTGGGCGGTGTCGCCGCTGGAGACCTTGCGTTCGCTGACGATGCCGTCGAACGGCGCGCGCACGGTGGTGCGGCTCAGTTGCTGGCGCGCCGCCACCAGGCGCGAGCGGGCCGCCGACAGGTCGCTCAGCGCGTTGTTGCGGCGCAGTTCGGCGTCCTCCAGCGCCTGCGTCGAGACCATGCCCGAGGCGCGCAAGGTGGTGTTGCGCTCATGCATGCGCTCGCTCTGGGCCAGCGACTGCTGGGCCGCGCGCACGGCTTCCTCGGCCGACGTCAGGCTGTCGCGGATCGAGGTTTCGTCCAGGCGCACCAGCACGTCGCCCTTTTTGACGGCCTCGCCGTTCTCCTTGAGTACCTGAAGTACGACGGCGCCGACCTCGGCGCGCAGGTCGGCGCGGCGCTCGGGCTGGATCGAGCCGGTGATCACCGGGCCGGACGCCAGCGCGTCCGAGGCCACGGTGATGGTGTCCTCGGGCGCCATCTGCAGCGTCACCGCCGGTTCCTTCTTGGCATCCTTGTCGCCCTCCTTGGCCGAGGCCGCCGCGCCGGGTCCGGCCTTTTCAGGGGCCTTGGACTTGTCGCAGGCCACCAGGGCGGCGGCGACGGCGAGAGCGAATAGGGTTTTGCGCAACATAAAGTTCTCCGGGAAAGTGGACGTGGTGCTCTATTGGTATTTTAGCCAGACTACAGCGCGCAGAGTATCGCCGAGTGACCAACAGAGGTCAATCAATGTGCGACGGACGGTAAAATCTGTGGCTGAATTGCCAAATACGCGGATGAACGGTAGCGCGGAGAACAAGCGGAAAAAAACGAGGAAAAAAAACGAGGGTCAAGTCTGGCATTCGGACACGGCCTCGAGCGTCGCGCCGCTTTAAGGATGAGATTGTGCCCGAATGTCAGACTTGACCCCGGCCTGGGGGGATCAGCCGCGGCCGAAGATGGCGTGGATCGCGTGAGCGATGGCGACGCCGGTGCCCAGGCCGCCGATGATTTCGACCACCGTGTGGCCCATGCGCTCGCGCAGCCAGGTGTGGCCCGATTGCGCGGCCGCCGGCCGGCCCTCCCCGGCCGCCAGCCTGTTGATCGCGGCGGCCTGCTTGCCGACGTGCTGGCGCAGGCTGTTGGCGTCGATGACGACAATGAAACACAACGTGACGGCCACGCCGAAGGCCGGGTGGCCGATGCCCTCGCGCAGTGCGATCAAGGTGGCCATGCTGGAGACGACGGCGCTGTGGTTGCTCGGAAAGCCGCCGTTGCCCACCAGATTGAAGGCCCATTTGCGCGCTTTGACGCTGTTGATCAGAAACTTGATCGGGCCGACGGTGACCCAGGTGATCAGGGGTGTGACGAGGTAAGCGATGTCCATC